>JALHTA010000210.1 GCA_022865545.1 Actinomycetota bacterium
ACAGGAGAAAAATGAAGATAAAAAAATACCTTTTATACTTACTGATCCTTATTGTAGCTGGAGCAATAGCAGTAAGCATTTTTTATACCCTAAGGGACAGGGATGATGATGCTGTAGCTACTGCATCGCAGACTGATACAGAAAATGATCAAGAAGCTAACGAAAACAAGGATAATGAGGCTATAGCGGATGATAATAATGGCAATGCTGAAGATATGACAGAAGAGGATGTTGAGGATATTGAAAATTATTATACCAGTACTTCTGGGGAATTTAATAATTATGGCTTTATCTGTCCTGAAGGATGGACGCTTGAAGAGAGTACTGGGGGAAGTAGGATAGTTTTAACAAATACAGAAGCGGACTCTTCTTCTGCAGAGACAATGATGATAATGGTAGAAAAAATAGACAGCTTTCAATCTGCAGATGAACCAGAAGGGATAGTTGAAGGATATATTACATTATCTGAGGAAGATCCAATCGGTGGAGAACCTATTGTGAAAAAAAGCATAAAAATCGATCAATTTAATACAGAAATTACCGGGTATGTATATAAAAGTGGGTTTTCAAGAAAAAGTGATGAAGATAGTGGTGATGATGGCCAGGAAACTGAAGATGAGATCTACACTGACGAAATAGATATGCTTACATATTTATCCGATGGTGATTATATTTATATAATGAAATATATGAGCAGTGGAATAGATATCGCGCCTGCGCAGGATACTTTTACAGGCTTTTTATCGACTTTTTCTTTTGAAAGCGGTATTTCACAGACCAGGAAAGAAGACGGCAGTTCCTCGACAAATATACTGATACTTGGAGTCGACAGTGGAATGGGAAGAGACTGGGGGAGAAGCAGTGCAAGATCAGATATTAATATGATATTACATATAAACCTTGAAACTCACCAGTCCACTATTGTCACAGTACCAAGGGATCTATGGGTTCCCATAACTGGACATAGTGAGGGCAAGATAAATGGTGCCTATACAATGGGCGGGCCTGAACTTGCAGTCGAGACTTTCGAGAATTTTTCAGGACTAGAGATCGATAATTACATTATTACTGATTTTGATGGTTTTATCCCCCTTATAGACTTTCTGGGTGGTGTTACTGTGGAAGTGAATGAAGATCTGGCTGATGGTTTTTCAGGATCTTATTTGAGTAAAGGTGTTCACCATCTCAATGGTGAGCAAGCCCTTGCACTCTGTAGAAACAGGCATCGAAGCGGGGACGGCACTACTCCTGGCGGAGCATGGGCGAGGGAAAGGGAAGCCGCAAAAGTCATAAAAGCCCTTTATGAACAGAAGACCACTCTTGAGAAAATAATTGCTCTGCCGGCTTTCGGTAATTTCCTTCTTAAATATACCTGGACTGATCTTGATTTTATAGATATATTAAAACTACTTCCGGTATTGGGGAATATAGATCCAAATGATATGGACATAAGGGGAGTCCCTTCATATAGCCAGATGATAGGAAAGGCCAGCGCTGTTGTCCATTACGAAGAAGAGACAAAGCAATTATTTGAAGAAATAGCTGATCAATAGTTGTGGTTCATGTAAGACTTTAACAATATTTTGATAAAGGTTTTGAAGAATAACAACAAAGGTTTCGAAGAATAATTGACTTTTAAAAAAGAAGTGGTTAATATTTGTTTTGCAAAAAAAATGGTAATATAATTAATTACTAAATCGGGCGGAAGTAGCTCAGCTGGTAGAGCATCACCTTGCCAAGGTGAGGGTCGCGGGTCCGAATCCCGTCTTCCGCTCCATTTTATTTTTATGACTAATCTTTAGAATCATGCTATTTGAAAAAGACATGATAAAAATAAAATTTGATGATCTTGGCGAAATAGAGGTTCAAAAAGGTACCTCTATTTTTGAAGCTGCAGGATTCATTGATAAAAAATCTGCAAAAAAAGCCATTGCTGCCGAGATATCAAGCAGTAAAAAAGGTGCTGGACAGAGTACCCTGGTAGATATGAGTTTTATTCTGGATAATAATACACAGATAAATCTCATAAACCCTGGACCAGATGAGAAATCACTCGATATATTAAATCACAGTGCGGCCCATATTATGGCTGCAGCAATACAAAAAATCTATCCTGAAGCTATTTTTGCAATAGGCCCCTCCATAAAGAATGGTTTTTATTATGATTTTGAATTAGAGGGTAATATAAGTCCTGATGACCTTCCAATCATTGAAAAGCAGATGAAAAAGATGATGGGCGGAAATCACGCATTTTTGAGAGAAGAGGTCAGTAAGGAAAAGGCAAAAGAAATATTTAAAGATAATGCTTTTAAGCTGGAACTTATTTCTGAGATACCCGAAAAGAATGTAAGTATTTACCGCACGGGTGATTTTATAGATCTCTGTACTGGTCCACATATTCCTTCTACATCCAGGATAGAAGCATTTAAGCTTCTAAGTATCGCAGGAGCATACTGGAGAGGTGATGAAAAAAATCAGATGCTTATAAGGATCTATGGAACATCTTTTTTTAGCAAAGAAGACTTAAAAAATCATCTTGAAAGGATTGAAAGGGCAAAACAAAGTGACCACAGGAAAATCGGTAAGGAGCTTGACCTTTTTAGTTTTCATGATGAAGCGCCTGGTTTCCCATTCTTTCATCCCAGGGGTATGGTAATAAAGAACCTCATACTTGATTATTGGAGAGAAGAACACATAAAGGAAAATTATCTTGAAGTGAGTACTCCTATAATAATGTGCAATAATTTATGGAAGACTTCAGGACACTGGGACAATTATGCTGAAAATATGTACTTTGTAGAGATAGACGAAAATGAATATGCAGTCAAACCCATGAACTGCCCCGGCAATATTTTGATATATAAGAACAGCCAGCATTCATACAGGGAACTCCCTTTAAAGTATGCTGAGCTTGGCCTGGTGCACAGGCATGAAAAATCGGGGGTGCTACATGGGCTTTTTAGAGTAAGGAGCTTTACACAGGATGATGCTCATATATTTTGTACCGAAGATCAGTTATTTAACCAGATCGGAAGTATAATAGATCTTATAGACAGGATGTATAGAGTATTCGGCTTTGATAGATATCATATTGAGCTTTCTACGAGGCCTGATAAAAGCATTGGATCTGTCAAGATGTGGGACAAAGCTGAAGGAATCCTAAAAGACATAATCGAGGGAAAAAACATAGATTACAAGATAAATGAAGGCGACGGAGCATTTTATGGGCCCAAGATAGATTTCCACATAAGGGATTGCCTTGATAGGACCTGGCAGTGCGCAACAATTCAGCTGGATTTTGCCATGCCCGAAAAATTTGATATCCAATATGTAGGTGAAGACAATAAAAAGCACAGGCCCGTCATGATACACAGGGTAGTTCTTGGAAGCATAGAAAGATTTATGGGAATACTTCTTGAAAATTATAGCGGGAACTTGCCGCCCTGGCTGGCTCCTGAACAGATAATAGTACTCCCAATATCTGAAAAATATGATAAATATTCAAGCAAAGTATACAGGGAACTTAAAAAGGCCGGATGTCGGGTAATAATAGATAGAAGAGTCGAATCCCTTAATAAAAAGATCAGAAAGGCCGAAATGAGCAGGATACCCTATATGGTAATAATAGGGGAAAAAGAGGAAGAATCGAGTACCATTACTATAAGAAAAAAAACAGGTGGCGAGATCAGGGAGGTAAAAATTTCTGATTTTTTAAAGGCTTTTAAAGATATTGTAAATAACCGGAAAATAAAATACTGATTTTTTCCCAGTATAGACAAATAGGAGCAATGCTAGTATAATTTCCAATCGTTAGAAAAAACATGATAGAAAATTAAAGATAAATAAGTAGAAATCATCTATTTCTCACCAGATAGCGGCTGATTAAACGGTTTGTTGATCTGGTTACATATATTAAAATAGGTAGATGATAAAGTCTACCTATTTTTTTTAACAAAAAGATGGAGGTGAAGGATTCATTAACGACAAAAGAACTCGGGTAAACAATAATATAAGAGTGCCTGAAGTAAGGCTTATTGACGAAGATGGCAATCAAGTAGGTATTGTATCGACAAGGCAGGCCATGGAGCTCTCAGGCGAGAGAGGGCTGGACCTGGTGGAGATATCTCCAAACAGCAAACCTCCGGTTTGCAAGATCATGGATTTTGGGAAATATAAATACCAGTTAGAGATCTCTGAAAAACTAAAAAAGAAAAAACAGTCCCACATAGTAGTTAAAGAGATAAAGCTAAGGCCGAAAATCGACAAGAATGACCTGAACACAAAGAAACGCCAGATGGAAAAATTCTTAAAGCAGGGAAACAAGGTCAAGATCACGGTAATGTTCAGGGGACGTGAGATCGTTCATAAACAGATCGCTATGGATATCCTTGATGGTTTACTTGAAGATCTAAGAGAAATTGCTGTTGTGGAGTTAAGGCCAAAACTGGATGGCTATAATATGATAATGGTGATTGCCCCGGTTTGATAAAATAAAATATTTTGGAATAAATACTTAATAAAAATATGAAGATCTGCCAAGGAAGGATGGATAGTAATGCCTAAAATAAAGACTCATAAAGGAGCTTCGAAAAGGTTTAAGCTTACTGGAAGCGGGAAGATATTAAGGGAAAAAGCTTATACCAATCATATTCTTACAAAAAAGAATGCAAAAAGAAAAAGAAGACTTGGAGATAAAATCGAGGTCTCGACTGCAGATACTAAAAAAGTTAAAAGACTTCTGGGAAAATAATAGAAAGGCATGATAAGGGATGACTAGAATAAAAAGAGGAACAATAAAAAATAAACGTCATAAAAAAGTATTAAAAGAAGCTCGTGGATACCGTGGTTCCAGGAGCAGGACATTTAAATCTGCAAAACAACAGCTTTTAAAATCAATGAGCTATGCATATAGAGATAGAAAAAATAATAAAAGAAATTTTAGAAGACTCTGGATAATAAGGATAAATGCTGCAGCAAGGATCAATGGCCTTTCTTATAATGAATTTATAAATGGGCTTAAAAAAGCAAGTGTTGAAATAAACAGGAAAATGCTGTCAGAAATAGCAGTAAGTGATCCTGATGCTTTCAAACAGCTTACTGAGGTTGCAAAAAAAGAATTAGTTTAAAGCTAATATGGAGCAGAATAATATAAAAACAGAGGAACTTGAAAAAAACATATCAGCTGAACTGAAGAGTTTTAAATCAGATCTAGCTAAAGCTGATAGCTTTAGCTCGCTAGAAAATATAAGAACAAAATATCTTGGAAAAAAAAGTTATTTGTCTGTAATGCAAAAGAGTATTGGGACATTGCCTAATGACTTAAAGCCTATTGTAGGTAAAAACACAAATCTACTGAGGCAAAATATTGAAGGATCACTAGAAGAAAAAGAAAAAAATCTTAAGGCCTCCGAGATTGACAGGGAGATGCGAAAAGAATCGGTCGACCTTTCGCTTCCTGGCAGACTAATATCTTCAGGTACAAAAAATATTCTCTCAAAAGTCGTTGAGGATATTGAGGAAATATTCATCGGAATGGGATTTGAAATAGCGGAAGGTCCAGAGATAGAGACAGATTACTATAATTTTGAAGCATTAAATACTCCTGAGGACCATCCGGCAAGATCACTTCATGATACTATGTTTGTAAGCGATCATGTATTGCTCAGGACCCAGACTTCTCCTGTCCAGATCAGGTATATGGAAGAGAATGAGCCACCGATAGCCATAATAGTACCCGGTAGAGTATATAGAAAAGATTATGACATTTCCCATACCCCCATGTTTACACAAGTCGAAGGACTGGTAGTAGATGAAAATATTAATTTCGGTAATCTTAAATGGACCCTTGAGACATTCGTAAGAGAGATGTTCGGAAAGGACAGGATGGTAAGGTTCAGACCTCATTATTTTCCTTTTACCGAACCAAGTGCAGAGGTAGACATATCCTGCAATATTTGTGATGGAAAAGGATGCAGGGTCTGTTCAGGTACTGGCTGGCTGGAAATACTGGGGGCAGGGATCGTCGACCCGAAATTATACAGTTTTGTAAAATATGATCCTGAGAGATTTACAGGTTTTGCCTTTGGGATGGGAGTTGAAAGGATCTCGATGCTAAAATATGGGATAAACGACTTGAGATTGTTTTTTGAAAATGACCTGCGCTTTGTCAAACAGTTTTAAATACATATTAATGTTCTATATTCATTGAAGTAATCCGTAATTTTAATACTGGTGAATATAATTCAAATAGAAAGGAATGCTGGATATTGAAAGTAACCCTTAATTGGATCAAAGAATTCCTGGATACAGATGATCTGGATGCTTCAGAAGTAGCAGAACTGCTGACTATGAGTGGTACTGAAGTTGAAAAAATTGAGTATTTTGGTTCTAAATTTGAAAATATTGTTATTGGAGAAATAATAAGCTTTTCTCAACATCCCAATGCCGATAAATTATCCCTTTGCCGTGTAAGCGTAGGCAAGGAAGAGCTCAGCATAGTGTGTGGTGCGAAGAATTTTAAACAAAATGACAAAGTAGCTGTAGCTCTCATAGGGGCAAAAGTCGGCCCTATAACAATAAAAAGAAGCAAGATCAGGGGTGAATATTCAGAGGGAATGATGTGTTCCGAAGCTGAACTCGGCCTATCTTCAGAGTCAGACGGTATTATGATATTAGATGATGCCTACCCACTTGGGGAGAGTTATGCAAAGACCTGTGGGCTTGATGATGTCGTATATGAGCTTGAAATAACACCTAACCGGCCTGACTGTTTAAGCATTATAGGAATTGCCAGGGAAATAAGTGCTTTAACCGGACACAAGCTGACTATCCCTGAATTTGATACAGACGATAAAATAAATCTTGATTCTGATCTCGAAATACAGATCAAGGACTATATGCTTTGTCCGAGATATTCAGCAAAGATATTTAAAAATATACCATCAATTCAGTCACCAGAATGGCTGAAGAACAGGCTTATCCTGTGTGGCATACGGCCTATTGACCTGATCGTTGATCTCACAAATTATATAATGGTTGAGACCGGACAACCCATGCATGCCTTTGACATCGATCTTTTACATTCACCAAAAATAATAGTAAGGAAAGCTGATCCAGGTGAGGAAATAAGAACGATTGATGATACTATAAGGAAGCTGGACCATGACGCACTCCTGATAGCAGACGAGAAGAAAGCAGTGGCTCTTGCAGGTATTATGGGAGGGAAAGAAACGGAAATAAACCCGGATACTAAAAATGTACTACTTGAATCTGCTAATTTCTCAGGACCTACAATAATGCTCACTTCTAAAAAAACCGGCTTAAGAACTGAGGCTTCGAATAGATTTGAGAAAAAAATCGATCCTGAGCTCACTATATTTGCACTTGAGAGATTTTACCAGCTTTTTGAGAACATTACAGGTTATAGTAATAGCCCTGGAGTATATGATAACTACAATAAGACATCAAGGGAAAGAGAGATAGAGCTAAGACCTGACAGGATCAGGCAGGTCCTTGGACAAGATATTAGTATTAAAAAGATCTCGGGCATACTTAATTCATTAGAAATAAAAAATAGTATAAATAAGAATAAAATTGATGTCATTGTGCCTTCATTCAGGTTTGAAGATCTTGAGAGGGAGGTCGACCTTATTGAAGAGATCGCAAGGATATTTGGGTATAATAATATTAATTCACAACCGACCATCCTAAGTAAAACCCGCGGCAAATATAGTAAAGCACAATCAACTATTAAAAGCATAAGACAGCTTCTAGCTGATACCTCCTCAAATGAAGTAATAAACTATTCATTTATAAGCATGGAGGATTTCTCCAGTCTTGGTCTTGATAAGGAAAAAGACTTTAAAGACTATATTGAAATTATAAATCCTATAAATGAAGATTTTAAGATAATGCGAACAATGCTTTTACCTTCACTAATTAATACTGCAAAAAATAATATCAGTCGAAATACAAAAGATATTTCAATATTTGAAATATCCAAAGTATTTATCAAAAAAAATGGAAGTGAATTGCCTGAAGAGATATTAAAACTGGGGATACTACTTACCGGTAAAGCAGTTACCAAAGGCTGGAATGAGGATGAGAGGGAATTCGACTTCTTTGATCTCAAGGGTATGCTTGAAAGTGTCGTGTTTAAATTCTATATTGATCCAAAAATGGATATATCTAATAAAGAATATGTTTTTTTTCATCCAAAGATCAGTGGTGATCTGCTCATAGGAGGAAAACATATGGGTATACTTGGAAAAATTAATCCTACGATTTTAGAAAATATAGAAATAGACCAGGATATTTTTTATGCAGAAATAGACCTGGATCTTTTTAATGCGAACATGAAGGGCCTAAAAGAATATAAGCCCATATCAGCTTTTCCATCAATAGAGATAGATCTTGCTATTGTCGTAGATGAGAAAATAAAGAATAAAGATATAATAGAAATTATAAGAAAAACCGGTACAGATATATTAAGGCATATAAGTCTATTTGATATTTATAGAGGCAAGCAGGTGGAACAGGGAAAGAAAAGCCTTGCTTATTCTCTTAGCTTCAGGGGAGAAAATAGGACACTAAAAGACAGGGAAGTAGAAATAATTACAAATAGAATAATAGAAAACCTGGGGAAAAACTTTAATGCCAGCCTTCGGGCCTAAGTTAAAATAATCTTAATGACCAGACCATAGTGCTATTCACTATTTAGATACATTGCTTGCGTCCTTTTGCCTCGAATATTTCTATTTTATTGTCCAACAAGTCAAGATCCAGTTCTCGGACAGGCTCCTGGATGAGGTTAATCTTTTACTTAGGATTTTAGTATGATCCCAAATACTATTAATAAATACTTTCTAAAATATTTGACAATTGAAAAGAAGTATGAGATATTTGATGAAACATATATTACTAATATGATAGTATACATAGTAATGGTAGTAATTTATATTTGACAGTAAGCTTATTTGTGAAAAATATAGTTTATTTCTTGAAAGAAGAGGTAAAGAATGGCTACAAAAATTAATTTAAGAAGGGAATTTTCAAATAATAATTCCGCTAAAATATATTTAAGGGATATTGGGAAAATAAAGCTTCTAAAGCAGGCAGAAGAACAAATGCTTGCACTTAAAATACAGAGTGGAAATGAAGTTGCAAAGAAAAAACTTATAGAAGCGAACCTTAGGCTTGTGATAAGTGTGGCAAAGAAATATCTGGATAAAGGTCTTAATTTTCTGGATCTGGTACAGGAAGGAAATCTGGGCCTTATGAGGGCAGCAGAAAAGTTTGACCATAAAAGAGGATTTAAGTTTTCCACTTATGCTACATGGTGGATAAGGCAAGGCATTACCAGGGCTATCGCTGATAAGGCGAGGGTAATAAGAAAACCTGTTCATATGATAACCCAGATATATAAATTGTATGCCGTACAGGGGAAGCTAAGGGAAAAACTTGGAAGAGAGCCAGAAAGTAAGGAAATATCTAAAGCATTGAATATGGATATAGAAAAAGTTGAACTACTGTTGGAGATATCCCAGGAACCATTGTCCCTTGAAGAACCTTATGGTGAGGATCAAAATGAAATATTCGGAAATTTTATTGAGGACCGGACCATAGAGGGTCCGGATAAAAGTGCTTCAAAATCAAGTCTGAGCAGGGAAGTCACAACAATACTGGATACACTCGATGATAGGGAAAAAAATATAATCAAGCAAAGATATGGACTTCAGAATGGACAGCCAAAGACTCTTGAGGAAGTAGGCAGGAATTTTAAGCTTACAAGGGAAAGAATAAGGCAGATCGAGAATAAAGCATTAGAAAAGCTAAGGCATCCTTCAAGGAGCTTAAATCTTAAGGATTATTTTTCTGATCTTTAGGAGCCTTTCCTGGAATAAATAATTATTGGTTATTCATTACATATTCTTATTCTTGTATAATTCCAATTACGGGTAGCAGCCTTAAAAAGGGGCTGTGCTTTGCTTATGTATCCCGTAAATAGAATAAGTACAGGGGAGATATCTATGAAGACATACCAGAAGATCATTCTATCTGCTCTTTCAGCACTTCTGCTTTTCTTAAGTTTTATGGACCTTGGGTTTTTTATATGGTTTG
>JALHTA010000211.1 GCA_022865545.1 Actinomycetota bacterium
CCATAGTCAATATCCATAGCATCTTCAGCTATTAACTCTATCTGTCCATTTTCCATACTCTCATGGAAAATATTCCTGAATACCTCTGATACTTTCCTGTCTACTTCAATACAGATTATTTTTGCCGGTCCGTTTTCCAGCAGGACCTCGGTAAGGCTTCCTATACCACAACCTATTTCAAGTATTGTGTCTTCTCCTGAGACCCTGGTAATAGAAACCATTTTCTTTACGCTATTTGTGTCTATTATATAATTCTGTCCCAGGCTTTTTCGCAGTCGTATATTATTATCTGAAAGTATTTTTGTAGTTTTTCCCGGGGAGCTTATATAGTTTTTCATAATAGAAACTAATTATTTTATAAAAGGAGCAAGTGCAAAGAAATCTTCAGCATTTTTTGATGTCACTGCAGCCACTTCTTCCAGAGTTAAATTTTTTATTTCAGCGATCTTTTGTGCAATATACTTTACATTTCCCGGATAATTTTCCTTTCCCCTTCTGCCCTGCGGGGCAAGAAAGGGAGAATCTGTCTCAATAAATATTTTTTCTACCGGGATCTCTTTTGCCACATCCACCAGATCCCTTGCATTTGAATAAGTAATAACTCCGGTATAAGATATATATAGTCCGATATCGATACATCTCGATGCAAAATCCAGATCCCCCGAAAAACAGTGTATTACCCCTCTGAGATTTTTGTGGGAAGAATATTCTTTTAATACATCGAATATCTCTTCATGGGCATCCCTGTCATGTATTATAAGGGGCAGGTCATATTCGGTGGCAAGCTCGATATGAGCCCTGAAAGCTTTCTCCTGGCTCAGGCGGGAGCTTAAGCTCCGGAAAAAATCAAGACCTGTCTCTCCCACCGCTACTACTTTTTCAAACTTCTTTCCACTGCCGCTTTCTAAAGACTCTTCTCCTGCGGACTCCTCTTCACTGCCGGCGATCAAGGCCTTAAGGATCTTGATCTCCCTATTGCCAAAATCTTCCGCATCATGAGGATGTATACCGACACTTGCAAAGACATTAGGGAACTGCCTGGCATATCTTACTGACTTCCTGCTGCCTTCTATGCTTGAGCCTACATTTATCATATACATGACACCATCACTTAAAGATCTTTGCACAGACTCTTCAGGTGTCATACTCTTGATCATGTCAAGATGGGCATGGGTATCTATAAAATACATCTATTTATCTTCTATCCTTGGAAAAAGGATCTTTCTTTCTCCGGTTTTTGTATTACCATCAAAACTACCCCAGATACCGTCCGCTTCAAGCCTAATATCCCCGGTTTTCTTTTCTATTCCGAGCTGGTCAAGTATCTTCTGGCAGCTAGTAGGCATAAATGGGATGAGTATGAGGGCAGATAGCCTTATGGACTCTGCAACCTCATAGAGCACAGCATCAAGCTTGTCTATGTCTTTTTGTTCACTGCTTTTTGCAAGTGTCCAGGGTTGGCTGTCTTCAATGTGTTTATTGGCTTTATTTACGAATTCCCAGACTTTTATCAGGCACTCTGAGATCTTAAACTGTCCCATCAGCTCCAGAGCCACGCTCTTTGTATCTTCCCACGCTTTTTCAAAGTCCGGACTTTTTACCTTTGCGGGGATCACGCTCTCCCTGTATTTTTCTATCATTGCAAGGGTCCTGGACACAAGGTTTCCGATATCATTTGATAGGTCCGCATTATATCTTTTTATAAAAGCTGGATCGGTAAATGAACCGTCCTGCCCGAATGATAATTCTCTTGTGAGAAAATACCTTACACCATCTATCCCGTATTTTTCCGCTATCTCATCAGGATCAAGTGTGATGCCCTTGGATTTTGACAGTTTTTCCTTTCCCATGAGTAGCCATCCGTGGACCACTACATGTTTTGGAAGATCTACACCTAAAGACATCAGGATAGCGGGCCAGATAACAGCATGGAATTTCAAGATGTCTTTTCCTATATGCTGCTGATCTGCCGGCCAGTATTTTTCAAAAAGTGAAGAGTCTTCACTACTGTAGCCCAGAGCTGAAATATAGTTTATAAGGGCATCAACCCATACATAGCAATAATGTTTGGAATCAAAAGGAATCGGGACTCCCCATTCTACTGCTGTCCTTGAGACGCTTATGTCCTTTAGCCCCTGTTTAAGTAGTCCCAATACCTCATTTTTCCTGGTCTCTGGAATAATAAAGTCAGGATTTTTTTCTATATGGTCTATTAATTTCTGTCCGTATTCAGATAATTTGAAGAAGTAGTTTTCTTCCTCTACATGTTCAACATCCCTTCCGCATTCAGGACACTTTCCATCAACCAGCTGTCCTTCTGTAAGAAAAGTCTCACATGGAACACAGTAATCACCCTCATATGTGCTTTTATAGAGATCCCCATTCTCATTTAATTTAATAAGGATATTCTGGACCACTTTCTCATGTGCCTTATCTGTTGTCCTTATATAGCTGTCATTACTTATATTGTAGACTTCAAGAAGCCTCTTCATGTCTTTTACCATTGTATCCACATAATCCTGGGAGCTCACACCTTTATCCTTTGCACTTTTCTCGATCTTCTGCCCGTGTTCATCTGAACCGGTAAGGAAGTAGGTATCCCTTCCAAGCAGCCGGTTAAACCTTGCGACAATATCTGTTACAATAAATTCATAGATCTGTCCCAGATGAAGTTTTGCATTCATATAAGGGATAGCGGTAGTTATGTAGAACTTTTTACTTTCCATATAATCCTTCTTATTATTTCTTAATACTCTTAAATTTTCGTTGAAATATTATACAATTTTTGCCTGTCTATGTCATACCTGGACCTGATTATCTTCTGGGCATTCTTTTTAGTGATACCCTGACTCATAAGGTTCATGAGCTTACTTTTTATCTCATCCTCAGTATATTCAGATATTAGTTCTCCCTGGTTTCCTTCGACTATCAGCACTATTTCCCCTTTTATAGAGGCCCTTGCACCTACATCTTCAAGGACTTTGCTTAATCTCCCCCGGATAGCTTCCTCGTATATTTTTGTCATCTCCCTTATAAGGGCTGAGCGACGGTCCCCAAGTTTTTTTATAAGCTCCCCAAGTAGTTTTTCTATCCTTTTTGGTGACTCGTAGAAAATAAGGGTATAGGGAAGACCTGATATCTCTGCGATCTTTGCATTCCGTTTTTCACCTGATTTGGGAAGAAATCCTATGAATAGAAAACTATCGGAAGGAAGGCCCGACAATACGAGGGCACTTGTGGCAGCACTTGGTCCTGGTATTACTGTAATGGCAATGCCTTCCCTTATGCATTGCCCTATAATCTCATAACCCGGGTCCTGTATGGACGGCATACCTGACTCTGATACGAGAGCAGCTGTTTTTCCATTCTTAAGCTCCTCTATTATTGAATCAAGCTTCTTTGCGGTACTATGCTGGTGATAGCTTATTATCTGGCTTTTTACGATATCATATCTTGATAGGAGTTTTCTTATGGTCCTTGTATCTTCTGCAAGGATCATGTCTGCCTGCTTTAGGGTATCAAGCAAACGAAAGCTGACATCGCCAAGATTTCCAATTGGTGTCCCACAGACAAAGAGAGCCCCTTTATTTTCTTCATGCATTGATTTATTTTCCACTGCTGGCTAATTTATAAAATTTTTAGTAAATATACACTTTAAAAACCATTTAAACAAGATTCCCTTCTTGATGTCTGGAGATAGAAGTATCTTTACTTATATACCTGGTATATGTATCTTTATTAGTAAAGAAGATTTAATTTTGAGCAATAACCCCACATGAAACTGGCTTGAAACTAAAATCATGCCTATTACAAAAATATGGTCATTGCAAAATTAGTTATGGATAATAATATGCTAGATAGAAGTTTGGATAGTGGATGTATGAAAAAAAAGATACTGGTACTCTGTACGGGTAATTCTATCCGCAGTCAGATGGCTGAGGGTTTTTTGAAGAAATATCGCAAAAGCTGGTATATAGAAAGTGCGGGTACATTCCCTGTAGGGCTAAGTCCACTTGCAGTAGAGGTGATGGCAGAATCAGGTATTGATATCTCAAAAAACTAATCAAAAAGTGTATCGCAGTTTATTTCCAGCACTTTTGATCTTGTGATTACAGTATGTGACAATGCCCGCAGGTCCTGTCCCACTTTTACGGGAGATAATATGACCAGGTATATTCACTGGAGTTTTGAGGATCCTTCAGTTGTCATGGGAAGCAAAGATAAACGATTAAAAAGTTTCAGGAAAACCAGGGATCTTATTGACGAAAAGATAAATGAGTTTCTAAAAAATTATGAATAAGATGGAATTTCTCTATATTCCAGATACAAAATACCTGTAGAATACAATAAGCAGGGCCCGCCAGCTTTTTGCTACGGTCCCTGTTTATAACAGCAAGCATATTCCTTATTTAATCTCTTTAAACATCTCTTTTGGATTACCACATACTGAGCATTTTTCCTGGGCAGCCCCCTCTACAGTATTTCCGCATACCTGACAGACAAAAATGGGAGTATCTGCATTATTTC
>JALHTA010000212.1 GCA_022865545.1 Actinomycetota bacterium
AATGGAATAATAATGGATGAGTTCCTACTCCGAAAGATCGATTTTACGGAACAGTATTTCAATGTCCTTGAGGAAAAACAGATAGCGGAAGAAAGAATAGTCGTTGAGCAAAATATACTTGAACAGGAAAAGATCAAAAAGGAACAGGTCATAATCCAGGCGGAAGCAGAAGCCCAAGAGATAGAGATCAAGGGTACGGCTTTAAAGCTATATCCTGAGATCATACAACTTGAGTTCATACAGAAACTGTCCCCGAATATTTCCTGGGGAATATTGCCAGATAGTGGAGTAATACCATTTCTGGACCTGAGCAATATGGCTGAGGGCATGGATAGCTCTACCATAATTCCAAATACTGAAACTACGGAATAGGGATTACAAGGCAATAGTTACCAAAATAAGCTGCAAGACCGTATCAAAGGACTTGCAGCTTATTTTTTAGTTCTTTATAGGGGTAAGACCCCTCTGGAGAGGCGAATTTTAAGAGCCGTAAGAATTGACTATTTGCATTTATAAGGAAAATAAAAAAATCGAGCTACTGTATATGGAGGAAAATTGATCAGGCTTATAACTATTGACCTTGACGGAACCTTATTTGATTCAGATTCTAAAATAAGCAATGATAATAAACGGGCCATAAGTAAATGCATAAATAGTGGGATCAAAATCGTAATATCAACTGGAAAATCCATTAAATGTGTAGATTCCGTAATAAAAGAACTAGGACTTGTAGATCTGCAGATCGTATCCGGTGGTACTATAATAATAACTCCTGATCTCAAAATCCAGACTGTAATGAAAATACCCAGGAATTCAGTTTTTAATGCAATAAACCTTGCAAGGGATAGCGGCATAGGCTTCGGTCTCGATACTACAGGCGGCAATCTGTGCTATGAAAAAGAACATGAAAATCTTAAATACTTTCTTGAAACAGGGGAAATTATTGAAAAGGTAGAAAATATAAGGCAGGATAGCATTGTAGACAATGCGCTTCTTTTTACTTTTTTAGTAGATGAAAGCGATGATTTCAATGAAATCCTTAGAAAAAATATAGAAGACGATGTCAAGATAAGGAGAGGGGGACCTTATTTTCTAAATATACTGAGCAGGGAAGCGGGAAAAGTAGCATGTTTAAAGCAAATACTTAAAAAAAGCGGCATAGATAAGAATGAAGTAATGGCAATAGGGGATAGCAATAATGATCTTGGCACAGTCAAGTTTGCAGGAGTTGGAATTGCTATGGGAAATGCTACCAGGGATGTGAAGCTGGCTGCAGACCATATATCTTCAGACAATAACAGCAGTGGAGTAGCAGAAGCAATCTACAAATTTATTAAGTTTTAGATTATTAATTATTTTTAGGATAATTTTTTCATTTAATAAAAAATATATTATCATTTATAGAAATCATATTAAAAATAAGGGGTTTAAAATAAGACAAAGAATTACAAATTATATAAATACTATCAGGATCTATAATAAGATCGCCGGCATAACCAAGATCACACGCCGTTATTTTGCAATAAATGGATTTGATGGCGTTATCACAAGCATAGGAATACTGCTTGGAAATTATATAATAAAGGTTTCTGAACCAAAGAATGTTCTCATAGCCGGATTTGCCATAATAATATCTCTTGGTGTCTCCGGGATATGGAGCGCATATAATAGTGAAACTGCCGAAAGAAAAAAAGAACTGGATGACCTTTCTGAATCCACTTTATACGGTTTTGAGGAAACGGTAATTTCAAGGGCACAGAGATTCGCCTCAATCGTGCTCTCAGCGGTAAACGGATTTTCACCGGTAATAACTGCCTTTATCCCTTTGATACCATTCTTTTTTGCAAAGAGTATCCCGATTGAGTATTGCTACTGGTCAGGTTTCGGGCTAGCCTTCCTTATACTTTTTGGGATGGGTATCTTCCTCGGGAAGGTATCCAGGACAAACCTCATAATAAGCGGGATCAAGATGCTTTTAGCCGGAGGTTTTGTGGTAGGGCTCTCACTACTCCTGACTCTTATGGACTAGAAATGAAAATATTAAAAAAGCCCCGCTAAAATAAGCGGAGCTTTTTTGCTTAGCACTGTGTCAACAACTTACAACTACAGTATTGAGAGGTAGGTGTCGAGCTCATATTTAGAGACATGAGTTCTGTACCTGTCCCACTCAATCTTCTTATTTTCAATAAACTTATTAAATATATGATCTCCAAGGGTCTTTTTTACAAGCTCGCTTCCTTCCATATACTGGACGGCTTCCCAGAGATTGTTTGGGAGAGTCTCAATACCCGCTTTTTCCCTTCCCTTTTCATCCATCTCAAAGATATTTTCCTCTATTGGAGGCATTAGGTCATATTTATTTTTTATCCCTTCAAGACCTGCTGCAAGCATAACTGAAAATGCAAGATATGGATTGCATGCGGGATCAGGGCAGCGGAATTCCACTCTTGTCGAATTTTCTTTCCCGGGCTTATACTCAGGTACCCTTACAAGCGTGGACCTGTTCCTTTTCGCCCATGATATATAAACAGGAGCTTCATAGCCGGGGACAAGTCTCTTGTATGAATTGACCCATTGATTGGTGATAGCAACTATTTCTTTTGAATGTTTGAGCATACCTGAAATATATTGCTTTCCTTCTACTGAAAGATGGTAAGGGTCACCGGCATCATAAAATGCATTCCTGTCACCTTTGAAAAGGGACTGATGGACGTGCATGCCGCTTCCGTTTTCTCCAAAAAGCGGTTTTGGCATAAATGTTGCATAAACACCATTCATTGTGGCCACTTCTTTTACTATCAGCCTATAGGTCAATGCATTGTCTGCCATTGTAAGGGCATCGGTATATCTGAGGTCGATCTCATGCTGCGAAGGCGCCACTTCATGATGAGAATATTCTACGCCGATACCCATTGCTTCAAGATAAAGTATAGTATCCCTTCTGAGCCCAGTTGCCACATCAAGTGTGGTAAGATCAAAATACCCTCCCTTGTCGAGGACCTGGGGTTCGCCCTCATCAGACTTAAAATAGAAGAATTCAAGCTCCGGTCCTACATAAAATGTATAACCCAGATCTTTTGCTTCCCTTAATGTCCTTT
This sequence comes from Actinomycetota bacterium, assembly GCA_022865545.1. Taxonomy (GTDB): domain Bacteria; phylum Actinomycetota; class Humimicrobiia; order Humimicrobiales; family Humimicrobiaceae; genus M55B120. The sequence continues at coordinate 3,099 of JALHTA010000212.1, forward strand.
TTAGGACCCATCTCGGATCACCTTCAAAGTGTGAACCATCGGGATTTTGAATGTCAGCAAACATCCTTGCAGAGCCGTTTTCTTTAGGACCCCAGGGAAGTATCTGGAAGGTGTTTGGGTCCGGCATGGCTATAACATCGCTTTCCTCTATCCTGGAAAAACCCTCTATAGAGGAACCGTCAAATCCCATCCCTTCTTCAAGAGCAGTCTCAAGCTCTTCAACTGTAAGAGCAAAACTCTTAAGTATCCCCTGGACATCAGTAAACCATAAACGGATAAACTTGATGTCATTATCATGTGCCTTCTTAAGCACGTATTCTTTCATCTTGCCATTGTTTTCCATGTCTCTTTCCTTTCTGATCGATCTAAGTCTCAATGCTATAATTGTAAGTTGTCAAATATTATAGCTTAATTAATAGGGCCTTAGGTTAAATGCATGTTAAATCTTAATGCTTATTATTGGAAATAATAAATAGGATATTATAGATCAAAGTATTAAAGGGACTTAGGGATATCGGCCAGGTGTCAAATATTATTCCTGGGACGAGAACATATAACCGACATTACGGATAGTCTTTAACATATTATTATACGGGGGCGGTATCTTTGACCTGAGTCTTCTCATATGCACATCCACTGTCCTGCTGCCTCCATAATAATCATATCCCCAGACTGTAGATAATAGGTTTATGCGGGTGAAGACCTTATCCTGGTTCTGCAAAAGTAATTTCAGCATCTCAAACTCCTTGAAGGTAAGTACAACTATCTCACTATTTACTTTTAGCTCATACTTTTCAAGATTAAGGATCATATCACCGACCACAAGGCTGTCTTTGGGAACAAGGACCTTCATCTTTAGCAAAAGGAAATTTACCCTTGGGATGAGCTCGGTTTCTATCTGGGGTGAGAGTATAAAACCATCAGCGGCCATCCCATTATTTAAAAGTATCCTCAACTGGTCCGAATTAAGAATAAAGATTATTCCAAGGCCAGATTTGTGAAAAGAAACTGTGTCAGTTGTGAGTTTTTTTATGTTTTTTTTATCATTTATATCAAGAGCTGCTATATCGAATATGACAAGGTCTTTGCCTTTAGAATTGCTTTTATCAGCGGCCTTATCTCCGGGTTTAACGGTGCTCAGTTCAAAACCGCTTTCACTTTTAAAAGCTTTTTTGATCTTACGGGCATTATTATCATTTACCAGATATAGAAGTATCCCTATCATTTTCATACCTTTGTTTTATATAAAAATCAAAGCAAGTAAGATATAATTTTCGTATATTATAAAGTACTATTGTATTTTATAAAAATTAAGTAGTTTTTAATAGCATCACAAAGATCATGGAAAGGATCACATTATGTTAATAACACTTATTGTGGCACTGATAATACTTGCTTATTTTCTATTTAAGTCTGCCCGTTTCGGCAAAATCAATACTGCTGAGTCTTCAATATTAAGCATATTATCAATTGGTATGGTAGGATACTTTATCTACTTTATAGTATCCGGTGTTTAAAGGGAGAATGATTAGGGGCATGGCCGGTTTACCTGAAAGCATAACCGGTTTAACTATGTATATTTTCAATTATATTTAAGTCCCCGGATGCTGCAGATTCCAGGACTCTTTTCATATAAATGTCTATCATGTCCGGAGATAAATAAAAAAATCGAGAACTTTATCCAATAAACTGATCGATAAGTTCTGGTAGGCGGTCAACCAGGTAAAACGGTATTGACAGCAACTCATATTTCTGTCCTGAAAATCTATATGTTTCAATTTTTAAGCTATCCCAGGATATTCTTACAAGAATAGTGTCCTTATTAGAAGTGCCCATACTAAAAAGTGATCTCATTTTTAAGATATTACCTGATTTAACCTCAATACCAACCAGCCTGGAGCCATACTGAATACAAAAATCAACCTCAGCACTTCCTTCAGCCCGGTTTTTTGCCCAGTAATAAAGTTCTATTTGTTTATGGACACCTCCAGCGATCATGCTTTGCCCTACAATTTGTTCCATTATTTTACCTTTATATTCCCCTGTAATTAATTCTTTATAGGCATTATTTATAAAATTTACCAGCCCTATGTCCAGCCAGATCATTTTCTTTGGGCGCTTTGGTTTAGATATAATGGGCAATCTGGTTGAACTGACTGCCATGACCTGTCTTAACAGCATTACTTTTTCAACAGTATGGACAGCCTGAGACATTTCACGGCTGCGGTAAGTAGACCCACCAAAATTTTCATATTTAAAAAGTAAACCTGCTGCTCTGGCGCCATATTCAATAACCTGTTCTAAATATTTATTTTCGCTGTTTGCTCTGGAATATTTTCTAATATCATCGATATATGCAGTATGGAGCCTGTTTAAAATAGTTTTTACTTCATCATAGCTGCCTGTATTTATATAGCTGTTTACAACTTCAGGCATTCCTCCGATGACTAAATAGTCTCTGTATAAATCGATTGCCAGATCTTCAAAATCAAAAGGATCTCCAAGTTTAATATTTTTAAGAGACTCAAGCAGCGCAGTCTTTTTTTTAGCCTCCAGGTACTCAAAAAAGGTCATTGGATATATATATTTGTAGTCAATCCTACCCACAGGTATCGACCAGCTTTTATCAATTTTTGCTTCCAATAGTGAACCGGCAGCCATAATATGCAGTTGCGGTTTTTCTTCAGCAAAGAAACGCAGCAGCTCCATGATATTTTTTGATTCCTGGATCTCGTCAATGAAAAGCAGAGAGTTTCCCGGGACTGCATTTTTATCAAAGAAAATAGATATTCTTTTTAAGAAATCCTCAATACTGATCGCTTTATCAAATACTGCCAGCTGGTCTTTTTTTTCCAGGTTGATCTCAATTACCTGGTCAAAGTTTTCCCGGCCAAATTTTCGAACAACACTTGTCTTACCTACCTGCCTTGCTCCGCGCACGATCAGTGGTTTTCTGATAGGGCTCTTTATCCACTTTTTAAATTCTATTTCTATACTACGATTAAACATAGTACCATTCTATTACATATAATGTAATAAACAAGTGCTAATTATAAATATGCAAGATTTAATATCTTTATAAGAATTATAAGATTGTAAAGAAGATACTTGATTATCTTCGTATATATGAGTTTGAAAGGAAAAGGCATCCGCCCAGGATAGACACCACCCCCGATGTGTTTGATGATTATATCCGTGATGATTACATAGACTACGACCATGTGTGTTAGGACTTTTAAAAGACTGTAGAGTATTAGCCTGTAATAAAATAAAACTGGGTACAGTATTTTCCTTATTTATTCTTCCACTGCGCGTATTTTCTGCTCCAATATCATGATCTGTGGTGATTATTGAATCCGGTAACCTAAAATATGTCGATTTTTAGCTGATTATAGAATTGTGATCCAAAGCAAATTCTTATAAGTGATAGATATTGCCTGAAAGGACTATTTGA
>JALHTA010000213.1 GCA_022865545.1 Actinomycetota bacterium
AAAGGTTGAACAGATGTTTTATCTTATTCATCTTTGAATTACTGGAGCATATCCTTTATCACATAAGTCGGTTTACCCTGTGCCTCATGATAGATCCGCATATTTATCTCTGCCAGCAGCCCCATGGTAATTAACTGTACTCCTATAAAGATCATAAATATCGAGAGGATAAAGAGCGGCCGGTCGGAAAGCCCCCTATCGAAAAATATCCTCATTATTATCAGGTAAACCATAATGATAAATCCGGCTGTCCCTGAAAAAAGTCCCATAAGTCCGAATATCTGGATAGGTCTCTGAGAATAGCTGAGCAGGAATTTAATAGTTATTATATCCAGGACGACCCTTATGGTCCTCGATAAACCGTATTTTGCCTTGCCGAATTTCCTGCTGTGGTGTGTAACGGGTATCTCTGCAATTTTTACGCCTATTCTGCTTGCTACCGCCGGAATATACCTGTGCATCTCACCATATAGGTCAATATTATCTATTACTTCCTTCCTGTATGCTTTAAGCGTGCACCCATAATCATGGAGCTCTACACCGGTCAGTTTTGATATCAGTTTATTTGCCACGATCGACGGAAATCTCCTGGTCACAGCCCTGTCCCTCCTGTCTCTTCTCCAGCCGCTTACAATATCATAACCCTCATCCAGCTTATCCAGGATTGCCGGGATATCCCCCGGATCGTTCTGCAGATCGGCATCAAGGGTGATGATAATATCCCCATTTGAGTGATCAAAACCTGCGCTCATGGCAGAAGTCTGGCCAAAATTTCTCCTGAATCTTATGATTTTATAAGCATTGTTGGCTTTATGGATCTTGACCAGTTCATCATATGTTCCATCGGTACTTCCGTCATCGATCAGTATTACTTCATATTTAAGTCTCAATTTCGACAGAGCCTGATTTAAATTACTATAAAGATGCTTAACACTTTCCCGTTCATTATAAACAGGGATGACTACAGAAAGATCTATTTTGCTTTTTTTAGAGTTTGTGGTATTAGTTTTATTTTTTTTGGCGGTCTTCTTTATGATCTTATCTGTCATTTAATATTCCCTCTTTTTTCTTTGTCTTATACCATTCTATAAAATATCCTATCCCCTTTTCTATGGGAGTCTCCGGGCGGTATTTTATAAGTCTTCGAGCTTTTTTAATATCAGCATAAGTGGTAAATACATCCCCGGGCTGAGGGTCTTTATAATCTACTAATGCCTTTTTACCCACAGCATCTTCAATAAGCCCGACCAGTCTTGAAAGACCGACTGGTTTTGAATTGCCAAGATTTATAATTTCATATCCATTGATGAATTCAAGACTGTTTGTTATACCGCTTATTATATCATCTATATAGGTATAATCACGGGAGGAAGTCCCGTCCCCGTATAATTCTATTGGTTTACCGGCAAGGATTTTACCGGAGAACTTATGAACCGCCATTTCAGGCCGTTGTCTCGGCCCGTAAACCGTAAAGAACCTGAAAGCAAATACAGATATATTGTAAAGATGATGATAGGTATAGCAGATAAGCTCCCCTGATTTTTTTGTAGCCGCATAATGAGAAACAGGGCAGTCTACCCTGTCAGTCTCGGAAAAAGGTATCTTTTTATTGCCTCCGTATACAGACGATGAAGAGGCAAAAATAAATCTGTTGATTCCCCGCTCCCTGCAATTTTCCAAAAGATTGATGGTCCCCCCAACATTGACTTTTTCATAAAGTGCGGCATTTGCCAGAGATGGTCTTACTCCCGCCCTGGCCGCAAGATGAATCACCAGATCGATGCCGGAAGCCGAAAATATTTCCCCTATTGCCTGCCTGTCAAGGATATCCGCCCTGTATAATTTATAATTATCATTATCTATTATACCCTTTATATTGTTTTCCTTTATGGCAGGATCATAATAATCATTAAAATTATCTACACATATCACCCTGTGGCCCAGATCTATTATCTTTTCCGATAGGTGGGAGCCTATGAAGCCTGCCCCACCCGTAATAAGTATATTCATGCT
>JALHTA010000214.1 GCA_022865545.1 Actinomycetota bacterium
ACAAGTTTATATGAATTTCAGGAAGCTAAAATAATTCCAGTCATTAAAGATAACATTTATAACATTAGTAATTTAATCAGTAAAGATAGTATTGCCGGCGGAATACTGAATTCTCTTTTTGGTTATAACCCTTCTCCTTCACTGTTAGAAATTATTGTATATTTGGCTTATATTTCGTTAATTCTTATTTTAATAAGAAGATTTTTTTCCAGGGTTCGTAAGACTTAAAATTCTCCACTATACCCAGCTAAACAAGACATTTAGGTTATCTACTTGATTAATAACTCCTTTATTCTATTTAATTCCCTCAAAAATTGGTTCGAAATTTCGCAACCCGGGCCAGCCAATTATCTTAATTAGTCTCTTCTAATATTATTTAGTCCAATCTTCTTAATTATCTGTTGGAGGAGTACATCCACATTCAGAATATGGTACCTTACACTTTGGACATATTTCTTCCTCTTGTGCTGGTGGCGGTTCTTCTGTAGGCTCTTCTTCAGAGGATGGTTCATCTGTATGCTCTTCTCCTGAAGCCTCATCTACTATGATTTCTGTTGAGGTTGGAACTCTCATAATACTGACTTCCTTTATTTTACCCTCACTAACATCATAGTATTTAATTTTTACCTCAGTATTTATTAAACCAATAATATCCTTTTGGACACTCTCAAGATCCTTGCCTTCTACATCTTTTTCATCAACACTTAAAATATGATCCCCTAATTCAATGCCTCCAGTGTGTGCAGGATAATTATTAAGTAGTACAGCAACTACTATCTTACCTTCTTCATTATGTGAAATACCTATACCAATACCACCAATAGTTTTTTCTTCCTCATATACCTCATCAAGGCCTGCTGTGTCTGACACTCCTCCTTCATCATCTTCATCACAAACTGCACAGGTGAAATCAATGATTTTCTTATGGTTTTCCCAACCTTCAACTGCAGCACCACCAGCACCATTTTTGAAAATTTGAGGATACACATACAATTCTGCAGTTCTTTCTCCAGATGATTCCAAATCTCCTTCCACATAACAATCAGGTGTGTCTGTACAATGTATTTTAAATACAAAAGTCGTCCCCATTGCCCTGTCATAGTTTCTACCTCCACTCCCCGGAACCCATTTTTTTGGTTTCATTGTAAAGTTATCCGAACTAGCCAGAGGATCATCAAAATTAAAAGGCCCGTCAGAATCATAGAGTGTTGCCATTATTGTAACGGTTTGATCAGTGTTTTCTGTAGTATCGTAATGTTTAACTTTAAAATCGATTGTTGCTGTCACCTCAGTTTCATCCACACATGGTAGGGGATTTGTAGCGGCCACCAGTTTGGTACCCACAACCAAAACTTGAGTCTCCCACACTTCTTCTTCATCTTTTGTCTTAGTCTTAGAGCCGCACCCTGTTGATACCGAACTGGCCAGGCATACTATCAATATCAGACTAGTCAGACATAGTATCATGAATATAGACTTTCTCATTTATTCCTCCTTTTTGCCAAATTGGGTGAGATAATATTCTGTATAATATAAGATTAAAATCGTATTATTTTATTATATCATTTTCAAATTCAAAGACAAATATATATTATAATAGTATAATAGATTAATTATATTATTCTTGCTAAAAGGTTAGGTGTTTTAAATGAAGGTATATAAACCTGTTATATTGATCATAACTATTTTCCTTTTAGTTACTTTTACGGTATCCGGTTGTAAGTTATTTGAAAGAGCTGAATTAGAGGAAAGAATAGAGGAGCTGGAAAAACAACTGGTTGAGCAAACCTTAAAGGATGAAGTTGCCACTGATGATACAGCAAAATCTGGTTGGAAAACTTATATTAATGAAGATTATAATTTCAAATTACAATATCCTGAAACGTTAAACATCGAAAAATCTTTTACAAACTATCATAACCTTACTGATAGCTGGAGATATGGTGCTGCAGAGGCTTCTGGAGGTAAACCCATTTTAAGCATTGTAGTATACAGAGTGGAGAATGAAAACTCTTACCCAAGATATTTTGGGACTGAGCTAAGAATAGGTGTAAGTGATAGTAGCAATGATATAGAAAATTGTTTGAATTATGGTCAGGATTCTTTCAGTAATTCACCAATAGAAACTGAAGTAATAAATGGTTTTACTTTTAATAAACTAATAATCCAGGATGCTGCTACTATGCAGTATGTGGAAGGGATAAGTTACAGGATAATACATAATGAAAAATGTTTTGTTATTGAACAGTTAAAGACAGGATCGAATTATAGAGATGAACCTAATCCAAAGGATATTCCTGACTCTGAATTGGATTCATATTATGACCTAATTTCTGAAATTATAAAAACTTTTGAGTTTATGACCACTCCAGATAAAGATTCTGAAAGCTTATTATTGGATACAATGGGACTTTCCTATTCTTCGCAATCTTACCTGGTAAATGCAACGCCATATGATAATAGTGGGCCTCCTGGACCTGTAGGGTTACCAAAACATCTGCAGATTAGACTAATGCCTCTTGATAATAAAGAAAGTCCAGCAAGAAATCCAATTATCTATATTATACCTGTAGAAGAATACAAGCAGCTTCATGAAAATAATGGTGATCAGTTGGTTAGCAGTATGATTGATATGATACAGGAGATGCTCCAAGACAGATCCGATCCTTTCCCAATAAGTGAAA
>JALHTA010000215.1 GCA_022865545.1 Actinomycetota bacterium
AAAATAATGATACCATCTAGTGGATAAATTTTGTAGAATTACATAGATACCAGTTCTATCAAGGGTTTATTTTTCTAAAAATGGTGATTTTAAAGGAGGGAGAGGTTTTATGAAAAAGAATGCAATCATATGCCTTATCACTTTATTTTTACTTGTCTCTATGATTATCCTTTCTTCCTGCACAAGTACTGTAACATTGTATTTTACCTCCCTGGAAAATAACCAGGCTTATCTTGTAAAAGAGACAAGGGAGATAAAAGAACCAGAAGGAAATATTTATAAAGCTACTGTCGAGGAATTAATAAAGGGTCCCGCATCGCAAGATCTCTACCCGACTATTCCTCCTGACGCTGTAGTAAACTCAGTTGCAGTATTGGATGGACTTGCTGTAGTTGATTTTAATCTCCGTATTATCACAAATTATGAAGATATCCCGCACAGTTCAACTACTGAGACCCTGGCTATCTATTCAATTGTAAATACACTTACAGAATTTGAAGAGATCGATATGGTAAAAATAACCATAGAGGGCAATGATAGCGGCGAAATCGACGGTGTATATATTGAGGATTTCTGGGGACATATAGGCATTTATGAAAATTTTTATAGGAATACAGAAATAATAAAGGATAATGGATAGAGTTTTCAATTTGGATGAACAATTTCAACTATCACTGAATGGCACAGAAGCCGTAAAAAATATCGGATGGCTGTGCACTTATGCCCCTGAAGAGATGATAATAGCCTCAGGTTTTAATCCTATCAGGATCCTTGGCAGTAAAAAACTCAATAAGTCAGAAAGTTATTTTCCTATAAATTTCTGCCCTTATCTTAAATCAAGCTGGGAAGCCCTCCTGGACGCAGAGGATGCTCTTTCTGCAGTAATATTTACAAATTCCTGTGATGGGATGCGGCGGCTCTATGATACAGCCGAACACTATCTTAAAGACATACCGGTCTATATGCTCGATGTGCCCAGGAATACGGACATCCGCGCTAAAGACTTTTTTGCCTCAAAGCTTAAAGACCTTAAAGTCTTCCTTGAAAGTCTTTCAGGAAGCGCTATGGAAACTGACAAGCTCACCCGCGCAATAGAGCTCATGAACAGAAAGAGAACATTGCTTGCAAGTTTTAGCAGATTATTTTTTGACGGCCATACAGATTTAAAAATATCTGATTATTACAAAATAATGGAACTGTCCACTTCGTCAAATGTCAATGATTTTGTATTAGAATTTGAAAAATTTGTAGATTCACTCAAGCAGGAGAAAAACACTAAATCCGGTCCTTCTGGGAAAATGACAAAATCCAAAGATAATAATATTCCCAGGATAATGGTAATAGGAAATTTGATCACAGAGGACAAATTATGGGATATGCTCTCATCAATTGATCTAAGATTGGTGTCGGACGATCTGTGTATATCAAGCAGGTATTACAGTAGACTTATAGATAATGGATCACCGGGACAGGTAAATAGTAAAACCAGGTCGGAAGAAGAAAGACTCCTTGGGGCAATTTCAGAAAGATATCTCGACAAGCCTCATTGCATGAGGATGGCGAATATGGGGGCAAAGATAGAAGAAATTGAGAAAAAAGTAAAAGAAGATGAGGTGCAGGGGGTTATTTTTATAAGCCTTAAGTTCTGTGATACTATGCTTTATTCTTTCCCGCTTATAAAGCAGGCTCTCAGTAAATTAAAAATACCGGTACTTTATCTTGAAATAGAATATAATAATTTTTCGGCGGGCCAGGTCAAGACCCGTACCCAGGCTTTCCTTGAGATGTTATGATCATTAATTAGATAATTGAATATATATCATGGGAGTAAAAGAACAAATTAAAACTAATGTCCAGAGGAATCTAAATCAGCAGTACATTAAGAGACTTCTGGGAATAATTGTCACAAAACCGGTCCTTTATGCTTATGGCCGAACTGCCCGATCTATTTCATATAAATACCTGAATTCGTTTTCGATTAAAAGCATACAGGAGGCCTATAGTGGGAAAAAACCAGTAGGATTTGGTTCTATCTTTCTACCTTATGAGTTCTTCCACAGTATCGGTGCATCACCTTTCCTCCCGGAAGTAATGGCTGGTTTTACGGCAAGCCTCGGTTTGGCTGACCAGACTTTAAAAAAAGCAGCCTCAAGCTGGTATTCACAGGACCTTTGCACATTTCACCGGAGTGCTTCCGGAGCAGTTGAAATGGATATTTTCCCAAGACCTTCATTTATAATCAGCTCAAATCTTGCCTGTGATGCTGCACAGAAATCTTTTTACCATTACTCAAGAGTATATGGCATAGAGAAGCAATGCTATCTATTGGATGTGCCTTATGAGAATAATCATGAAGCAGTCGATTACTTGTCCGGACAATTAAGGGAAACTGCAGAAAATATTATTAAAGGTACAGGTCTCAAGATGGATATGGATAAGTTTTCTGAAACAATCAGGCTTTCAAATGAATTCAGAAAATGGGCACTTAAAGTCAATATTCTTAGAAGGAAACTTCTAGACTATCCTTCATATTATAATGGTCTCAATTTTATTCTTCCATTTCACGGCCTGGCTGGCACAAAGGAAGCCGTTATACTTTATAAACAGATGTATATAGAGCTTAGCAGTCTTCTCGAATCCCAGCAAAGACAATCTCCTGACAGAAAATCCTATCCCAGGAGGCTACTGTGGATGCACCTTAAACCTTATTATAATAATGATATATTCGAGATTATTGAACAGTCTGATTGCCGGGTAGTATTTGAAGAGATAAATAATGTCTATTGGCCCGAGCTTGATCCTGGTAAACCTTTTGAAAGTATGGCTAGAAAAGTCCTGTCTCACCCTCTGTCAGGGAAAATAAGCAATAGAATAAAAGCATTAAAACAGATGATATCTGATTATGATATTGATGGAGCAGTGCTTTTTTCACATTGGGGGTGCAGGCATAGTAATGCAGGCGCAAGGATAATAAAAGACTCTCTCGGGAAAATAGGAATACCGGTCCTCGTGCTTGATGGTGATTGCGTTGACCGGAGCAATTCTTCTGCCGGACAGATAAAGACAAGACTCCAGGGTTATATGGAGATACTGAATTCAAAATAAATATAATTTTAAGTTATTTACATATAAAAAGGATGGACTCAATATGTATACTTGCGGGATAGATATAGGTTCGGTTTCTACTGAGGTTGTGATTCTTGAAAATAATAATGGAGAGGGTAATGGGAAAATAGTCTCATACATCATCTCCCCGACAGGTGCCAATAGTAAGACCGCAGCTGAAAATGCCCTTCAGGAAGCGTGTAATTCTTCCGGACTTGCCAGGGAAAGCATAGGCCCTATTGTGGCAACTGGATATGGAAGGATAAATGTCCCCTTTGCAGATAAAAATATAACCGAGATCAGCTGCCATGCCCGCGGAGCAATATCTATTTTTCCTGACACCAGAACAGTCATAGACATTGGCGGCCAGGATAGTAAAGTTATAAAACTTGAAGATGGCAATCCTGTGGATTTTTTGATGAATGATAAATGCGCAGCAGGAACCGGTCGATTCCTGGAAGTAATGGCAAGAGCTCTTGAGATCGATCTTGAAAGTTTTGCTGATATCTTCCTTTCAACTGACGGACATGTTGACATATCTTCTACATGCACAGTATTTGCAGAGTCTGAAATAGTATCCCTAATAGGTCAGGGTGTAGAGAAGAACAGGATAATCCGGGGACTTATTTATTCAATAGTCTCTAAGATGACTTCCATGGTCGAAAGGATAGGCCTGGAAGAACCTGTGTGTATGACAGGTGGAGTGGCAAAAAACCTGGGAGTTGTACACGCCCTTGAAGAAAAGTTGAAGGTCAAGATAAAAATACCCGATGAGCCCCAGATCACAGGGGCATTAGGGGCGGCATATCTCGCTCAAAAGATATAATAGTTTCTTAAATTTATTTATATTTATTTTTAATTTATATTTATTTTAATTTATATTTAATTTAATTTATAAGAATTATGAGTCAATATTTCCATGATAAATTTTAAATTATTCGTAATGCAACCACA
>JALHTA010000216.1 GCA_022865545.1 Actinomycetota bacterium
ATATCCACTGGTCCGTAAACGGGATCGCTTTTGCAGGTGATTATCTGTCAGCAGCATCATTTCTTGGGATATGCGGACTTATCGCTACTGCGGGATATGATGGATTCCTTTATTCCATAGGATATCTTGCAGGATGGATCGTTGCTTTATTTATTGTTGCCGAACCTATGAAACGTCTTGGGAAATTCACCTTTGCAGATGCTCTGGATGCCAAGTTCAAATCCAGGGGTATCAGGCTCATGGCGGCAATATCCACTTTAATAGTATCGATGTTTTATTTGATCCCCCAGATGGTCGGTGCAGGGTCACTTGTAACACCATTGCTTGGACTTCCCCATTGGGCAGGTGTCCTTATGGTGGGAACCATAGTTATAGTAATAGTGGCTACTGCGGGAATGGCTTCTACAACATATGTCCAATTTCTTAAAGGTGCCCTACTTATATTTTTTACCCTTATAATGGTCATAGCAATAATGTCCAGAGGATTCTCGACTTCACCTGATCAGGGTGGAGAAACTCCATATCATGATTTTAAGGTAATCGAAGCAACAGTATCAGAAAACGGTGAAGTGGCCCCAACAGACAGTTCTTTTGCTGTAGCCAGTCAGTGGAACAGCGGTGATCTGGTATTTGCTAAACTCTCAAATGAATCGACAGGTATAGATACTGTTTGGAAATATGATGATGAAAAGAAAGTGCTTGAAGAGACCCTATTTGTAACACTGACAGGAAGCGGGCAAACACTCTACAATGGCGGGACAATAGATGAGGAAAGATTTTACCAGGTAGGCAATATGAGCGAGATCGATGGTAATACAAATACTGAGACAGGTTCTGTCGGTTTTTTTAGTTTCTTCTCGAACATAAAAGAAAGCACAATTATCCGTTGGAACAAGCAAGTTGTATCAGACGGAGATGATACCATTACAATATATTACCAGAACCCTACTCCCGGAACCGAGGTCTTGAGTCCCGGACTGGTATTTAAAGTAGACTCTGATAAAGGGGCCACAGCTACTAATAAGGCTGACTTTATATCACTGATGCTTGCATTATTTTTTGGAACCGCTGCACTTCCCCACATACTCATCAGGTACTATACGGTCCCGACACCGGCATGTGCAAGAAAATCCACTATTGTTGCTATAGCAGCGATCGGATTTTTCTATGTTTTAACCCTGTTTATCGGGCTTGGTGCCATGACCGGAGGAGTCATCGACATAACAAACAATAATATGTCCGCTCCGCTACTTGCAAGATCATTTGGAATAGCATTGTTTGCCATCATATCTGCAATAGCCTTTGCAACAGTCCTTGGAACCGTAAGCGGACTTATAGTCGCTTCTTCAGGGGCAGTGGCACATGACCTTATGGATAGGTTCTTAAAGATCAAGATGTCAGACAAAAAGAAGGTGTTTGCCGGCAAGATAACGGCTGTAATCGTAGGTTGTATCTCCATGGTGCTCGGAATAATATTTAAAGGTATGAATGTATCCTATCTTGTGGGATGGGCCTTTGCGGTTGCTGCATCGGCAAATCTCCCTGCAATAATCATGATACTTTTCTGGAAAAAAACTACCGCCAAAGGCGTCATGACTTCAGTGCTTGTAGGGCTTGTCTCTTCTGTATCACTAATACTACTTTCACAGAAAACATTTAATGAAGTCTACCATCTGAGTAATGTTCATGCACCGGTACAGCTTAATAATCCGGCAATAATATCGGTTCCATTAAGCTTCCTGACGCTGGTAATAGTCTCACTTATTACCCAGAAAATTAAAGCAAAGAATGAGGGCCAGGAAATCATCCGGGTTGAAGAAGCGGAGGAAACCGCGCAATAAGCAGAGTTTTTTAGTATTGATATTAAAAGCCAGGATATATCCTTTTGACTATATCCTGGCTTTCTTATAAATTTTATATTTAAAGACTTACCTTTTCATCCTATAATTACCATATAGGCATATATTTGACCGGAGGTTTTAAATATGGCAGCAAGAGATAAAAAATACTGGATCTCAGTAAATACTCCTGTGTGGGTGATTCTTCTTATAGCCACTTTTGCCATCTTCTTTCCAGCTTTTGTGGCACTTATGATAATGTGGGCAGTTGGAAGAATAGAAGTAAGCGCTTAGGAAATATTATCTATCTGCCCATAATAGGCATCTTTCCCGTGCTTTCTCTGGTAATGCTTATCAAGGAGTGTCTTCTTAATATCCTTAACTGATCCCTCCAGTACCAGAGATCTATAAGCAAGCATTGCAATATTTTCCAGCATTATAGCTATTTCAACAGAGTCGTCCGGATCATCTCCCCAGGTAAATGGTCCGTGACAGGCTACAAGGCATGCTTTCATGCTTCTATGGTCCCTGTTCTTAAATGTCCTGACAATAAGCTTTCCTGTCTCAAGCTCATAATCACCATTTATACACCTGTCCTCTATGACTTCGGATACTGGCACCGGACCATAGAAGTAATCTGCATGGGTTGTGCCGAGACATGGTATGGCTATCTTTGCCTGAGCAAAGGCAGTGGCATAATTTGAATGACTATGCGTGACTCCCCCGATACCGGGAAGGCTGCGGTAGAGCTCAAGATGAGTATCGGTATCTGAAGACGGATTGGGGCTGTCCTCTTCGATCTTTTCTCCCGAGAGTGCTACCAGCACCATATCGTCTTCTTTCATTTGGGAGTACTCCATGCCAGAAGGTTTTATTGCTATTACTTGTGCAGTTCTGTCTATTCCCGACACA
>JALHTA010000217.1 GCA_022865545.1 Actinomycetota bacterium
ATATGATAGGTAGAGATAAATCACTTAATATAAAGATTTTAGAAAATGAAGGTCCAGTGTCTGTTTGTTTACAATGGTAGCCCCAAGTATTGAAATTTCGAACCATATTTTGAGGGAATTAGAAAAACTTAAAGATTTGAGAAATAGAAATTCCCCCTAATTTTTTTAGAGTTATTATATTAGAATATATATTCTTGCTTAATAATAAATATAAAAATTAGATGATAAATTTAATCCTTATTTCAATAAGTCTTGCAATGGACTGTCTTGCGGTTTCTATTGCCAGTGGAGCTACCATTACTAAACCAAAAATAACCAGTGCTTTAAAAGTCGGTTTATCCTTTGGTTTTTTCCAGGCAATAATGCCTTTAATTGGCTGGGTTGTTGGATTTAGTTTTAGGAGCCTAATAGAAAATGTGGATCATTGGATAGCATTTTCACTATTACTGATTATTGGTATAAAAATGCTATATGAAGCATTTAAAAAGAGCCCTCAAAATAATAAAACAGATATAACAAGAATACCGACTTTATTATTGCTATCAATAGCTACAAGCATTGATGCATTAGTATTGGGAATAAGTTTATCGATATTAGATATATCAATATATTTATCTATTTTAATTATAGGTTTGTTTGCCTTTACTTTTTCAGTTTCAGGTTATTACCTTGGACATAGAATTGGAAAAATCATTGGCAATAAAGTAGAAATAATCGGAGGGATAATCTTAATTGGCATAGGTATTAAAATATTGATAGAACATATGATATAGGTGATTTAAAATGAAAGAAAGAGGATAATACAAGCAGTGAATACTCTTCATGTTGTTTTTTAATTTGCTGGTAGGCCATAGGGGACTCGAACTTTCTTCCAGTGGATATTGTAAATCATATTACTATGGTATCTTGAAGCGATATCAGTTTTATAATGAAATAGATCCTGGATTTATGATCAAACTATAGATTGAAAATTAAGAGGATTAAAAATATAATATTTTTTGTCATAAGAGTGATGATATTAAGTCGGTAATTTTAAAGAATAATTTAAGAATAGAAAGTTTTTGAAAATGTTAATCGGAGATTTAAAGAAAAAGCTTATAGAATATCTGGAAAATAAACTGGGAGATGAAGCCAGGACTGGAGGCATTGCAATAGAGGAACCGAGAAACAGGGATTTTGGAGACCTTTCAACTAATGCCGCGATGGTACTTGCTCCAGTGATGAAAAAAAGCCCGATGGATATCGCTCAAATAATCGTAGATGAAGCTATTTCCGGATGGGAAGAGGTCGAAGATATAAGCATAGTAAAACCGGGATTTATAAACTTCAAACTCAGGATCGGTTATCTTATAGAAGCCCTAAAGGAGATAGTAAAAGACAGGGAAAGCTATGGAGAAAATAACAGCGGCCGGGGAGTAAAGATCCAGCTTGAATATGTCAGTTCAAATCCAACCGGTGATCTCCACATAGGTCATGGAAGATGGGGGGCACTTGGGGATGCGCTGGCAAATATCTATAAAGCTAATGGTTATGAAGTCCAGAAAGAATATTATGTAAATGACTATGGCACCCAGGCAGAAAAATTTGCCCAATGTGCTGGAGCCCTTTATCTGGAACATTTTAAAAGAAAGGCAGATTATCCCGAAGACGGTTATCCCCGGGATATAGTAGCAGTTGCGGTCCAGAAACTTATAAAGAAGTATCAGGATAGTTTCCTGTTTGAACATCCAAAGTCAGGCCCTGCAAGTGAAAAACCCGGTCATGAGATCAAAGACAGGCAAGAAAAAGCAGGTGATGGAAAAGGCCTCAAAGATAGTAGCATATTCAAGCAGGAGATAATAAAGATAATGACCGGTCATATTGGTGAGACCCTGGGCAGGATGGGAGTGGAATTTGACAGGTGGTTTTATGAAAGCAGCCTATATGAGGGGAAAAATTTTGAGAAAACGGTAAAGGACCTAAAGGCAAGGGACCTCGTATATGATAATGACGGCGCCCTCTGGTTCAGGTCCTCCCGCTATGGAGATGAAAAGGACAGGGTAGTTATAAGAGGTGATGGAAACCCCACCTATTTTGCTTCAGACATAATGTATCTTGAGAGCAAAACCGAAAGAGGATTTGACAGGATCCTATATATACTCGGCGCCGATCATCATGGATATGTCGACAGGCTGATCGCTATTGGAAGGGCCCTGGGGATAGGGGAAGGCAGGCTGGAGATAATCATCGGTCAGCTGGTAAATATTGTTAAGGACGGCCAGGCAATAAAGATGTCCCGCAGAAGTGGAAAACTCTATACATTGAGGGATCTCGTAGAAGAGGTCGGCAAGGATGCAGTCAGGTATTTTTTCAGCAGTGTTTCTTTTGACACTCCTATGGATTTTGATATCGGACTTGCCAAACAGCGTTCAAACCAAAATCCGGTATATTATATACAGTATGCCCATGCACGGATTGAGAGTATATTTAATAAGATAAGAGGAGCAGCACCTGTAAATATGAATCTTTTAGATATGTCGCTTGATAGATTTGATTTCTCACAGCTTGAGCTAAAAAGTGGCAGCGGGAAGCAGATGGCAAAGATACTCGCACTTTATCCGGATATTGTATATAGTAGCTGCACAAATAATGCACCACATATGATAACTCAGTATCTTTTCCGGCTGGCGACAGAGTTCCATCATTTTTATAATAAACACAGGATACTAAAAGATACTGAAGATGGACCTACTGTAGAGCCCGGCAGGGTCGGTCTTATCCTGCTGGTACAAAGAGTGCTTAGAAATGCCTTGGACCTTCTAGATATATCCGCACCTGAAAAGATGTAGGTGTCCTGTCCGGGGAGCCAATTTTTC
>JALHTA010000218.1 GCA_022865545.1 Actinomycetota bacterium
CTAATAAAATGATAATGGAGTTTTATAATAGCACGGTATTTATACCTACGTCAAGGGGATAATTACCATAAATTATATCAGAACAAGATAGCCATTTACATTATTAGTAAAGCTTAGGACCTGATAATATCTTGCTGGCTACCCTTCCTGATCAACAGGGCCACTGCTGCTATAATGGATATATTGATCCAGCTTATATGCATTGCCACTGAATCCACATCCAGCATATGGGTAATAGAAGCTATAAAAGTTGCTACAAATCCCCAGGAAGCAAAGCCCATAAGATTAAAATATGATCTATCCATGCTACCTTTAAGTAATCTGAAACTTCTGGAAATATAGAATATAATAATGGCATTGAACCAGATATAAGCTGCCAGTCCAAATGCACCCTGCCTGTACAATATATCCAGGTAAGTGCTGTGGCTCCCCAGCGGAGGGAAATCTTTCCATACTATTACTTCAGGAAATACATCTTTTATATTCCTGGATGTCCCCCAACCAAATAATGGCCTATCCTGCCAGGACTCGAAGGTCTTTGTGTATATCAGCATCCTGTCCTGAGCGCTGTCTTTCCTGGCGTATATGATATCCGTATAGAATATCAAAAATACTGCAATCACCACCAGTAATACTACTGCGGCAATAAAAATAGAGAGGTTTCTTTTTGACCTGGCCGGCCACTTAACCCAGAATACCAGCCACCATAAAAATCCTGCAACAAGACTTGCCATTGCGACCCTGCTGGTAGTAAAAACAAGATTAAAACCCATGAGAAATAATCCAAAAAAGAGCAGTGCCCTTAGAATGTTCTTATATCTTTTATAACCGGAAACAGTGGAATTCAAGTAGAAAGTCAGGGGGATAAGTACAATTATTGCCTGGGCATATGGATTAGCATATTGAAAAAAAGAGGTTAAGCGGGTATAGACTATATTAAATATAAGTGAATCCGGTTCTATAATGCTCTTAAACAGTGTCCTCCTTAAAAAATGGCTATCCCTGAATATTTCCGGCATTATCCGGGAAAGCGGGGTATCAAAACGGAGATCAAGTCTTATCAGGAATGCCAGGGCACCTAAAAGTGTGATTATAAATAGTATGATAAAAAGCGTCCACACAAGAAGGTCAAAATGTTTTTTCTTATTTATTTTTTTGATTATGACTATAAATATAATAGTTACAGAAATATATTGGATAAACTGGAATGCATAAACGAAATACCTTATTCTTTCCGCTACAAAAAATCCTGATACAGCATATATAATAAGAAATACAAGGAGCGGTATGGAAGCAAGGGGGACTTTCAGCTCCTTCCTGGATCTGTACAGGTATATAGGAAGAATGACTACAGCAGCTGCAGGGAATATGAACTGTTCAAGTCCCAGATACCACCACAGTGGAATAGATATAAATACCAGTATGATTGTTTTCAGGTAAACCGGGCTTTCTCTATATTCTTTTAAAAGGTTCATATATCCTTTCTTGATACTTTATTTTCCCTGACTATCATTAAAGCTGTTGTGATCACAGCAATATTTATCCAGGTAATATGAAAACTTGTTGATACAAGATCCAGCATATTAAAGATCCCCTGCACCAGGTTTGCAATAAGGCCCCAGGAAG
>JALHTA010000219.1 GCA_022865545.1 Actinomycetota bacterium
CTCCTCTACTATCTTTCTTCTATTTTCCATATTGGTCCTTCACTAATAAGCTGAAACGGCTAAGAGATTTATAATCAATAATAATGATCATTTTTTAATTAAGTAACTTAATCAATAAGTATCTTATCCAAATTTTTCCTTTTGTCAATATTTTTTCGTGATTTTTTCGTGATTTTTTTAGTGATTACCATAGAATCATGGTTATATTGGCACAGAGGCAGGCGTTTATACTGTATTTGAATAATTAATTGATGAGGGAATAATATATAGTTTCCTTAAGACTTATATATTGATCGTTTCCGGATCTTCACCAGAGTGCACAATTCTCCATTCATTTTCATCCTTGTCAAAATCTGCTATTTTCTCTATTGGAAGCTTCATATACCTACCTTCACCCAATGCAGCCACTTCACCATCAGGAAGCACTATCTTCCCGGTTCCTTTAAATATTCTCCGGCCATCTTCAGTCAGCTTTGTTACGACCTTGAGTTCCTCTTCAAGAGGTATGGGTTTCTTAAATTTTATAGAAAACTCCAGGGTTACTCCCCATATATCTGCATCCTTTCCAATGGTCACAGCTCTCCCGATCGTCTCATCAAGTATTGCAGCAGCTATTCCTCCATGAAGTCTCCCGGGGTATCCCTGATGCTCCTGGGAAGGTTTAAATATTGCTATAAGTTCGTCCTTGTCAGTCTCATAGAAAGCAGCCTTAAGACCCGTATTATTCTTGAGACCGCAAATAAAACACATCTTTGAATTTGGTTGTTTACCTGTTATTTTTCTATCCATATTCCTCTCTGGTAAAAATAAATATAATACTTTTAAATCTTTTTTTCAGGATGTTCTTCTTCCATCCATTCAGTATGATATTCCTGATAGGAACCATCACTTTTTAATTTTATGGCTGGATCATTTTTATTAAGTTTAAAATATCCGTGGGCACCAAAATAGTCTCTCTGCTGCGCCGCTATCTGGGCCGAGACCATAATAGGTGAAGCTATCTGGAGTATATAGCTATAGGCACTATCCGTAGCAAGTGTGGGAACACCAACAGTGTGGGCGATCTCAATAAATTGGGCCAGACTTGATAACTTTTCATTTATAAAATCTGAAAAGACTGGTGCCACTAAAAGATTTGGCAGATCAGGGTCTTCCCCATATTCTTCAGTGATCCTTGAGAGGAACTGTGCCCTTATTATACAACCCGCTCGCCATCCCCTTGCGATTTTTCCCATATCAAGTTTCCACCCGTATTTATTTGAAGCTGCTGTCATGAGGGCAAAACCCTGGGCATAGGAAGAAATCTTTGCAAAAAAGAGAGCATCATGGGCCATACTCATGAACTTTTCGGCATCTCCCCCAGCATATTTTGAATGGACCGGTCTAATATTAGCAGATATTGCCAGCCTTAAGTTCTTGTCCTGGCTCATCTCTCTTGAAAAAACAGCTGAAGCAATTGTCGGTATCGGCACAAGAAGCTCAAGCGCACTGGCAACTGTCCATGTTCCTGTACCTTTCATCCGGGTGATATCTGCAGTACGGTCCACAAGAAAACCTTCTGACTCCTTGTCCCTTTCCCTCATGCCATCTCCTGTTATCCCGATAAGATAAGATGACAGTACATCATCCGGATTATTCCAGGACTTCATAATATCTGCGATCTTTTCTGCATCATAGCCAAGAGCAGCCTTCAGTGCCCACACACATTCTCCGATAAGCTGCATGTCACCGTATTCTATGCCATTATGTACCATCTTCACAAAATGTCCCGCCCCATCGCTTCCTATATATGATACACAAGGGATACCGTCATCTGCTTTTGCCGATATATTTTCAAATATTTCCTCAATCAGGATATATGCGTCTTTCTGGCCACCGGGCATCATCGCTGGTCCGAGAAGAGCTCCTTCTTCTCCGCCTGATACTCCGGCCCCTATAAAGAGTATGCCTTTTTCGTCAAGCTGTCTGCTTCTTCTTATGGTGTCCTTATAAAATGAATTGCCTCCATCAATAATGAGATCTCCCTTATCGAGAAGAGGAATTAGTGCATTAATATTTTCATCTACGGGATTTCCTGCCTTTACCATAAGCATTATCTTCCGTGGTTTTTTGAGGGAATCTACAAACTCTTCTATGCTGTAGGCAGTAGATATATTTTTACCCCTGGCCCTGCTCCCGGCAAACTCCCTGGTTCGCTCGGCGGTCCTATTATATACTGCTACAGAATAACCTTTTGATTCCATATTAAGAACAAGGCTCTGCCCCATGACAGCAAGACCGATAAGACCGATATCCTGCTTTGTCATCTTTCTTTTACCCCTTTATCCTCAGGAAATAGTAAATCACTTTATAAACATTATATATTCAGCTCCGGAAAGGTCAAAATATATTCAAGATCTGGTATAAACTATCTTGAAGCCGATATGCTGGGAGTAATTTACTTAACAATTAGAAAATTTTTTTCGGGTTCGAGTCCCCTATGGGCTACCATTGGAGACAAGCTGTTGATAACTCTATCTTTATAGTCCTCTAAAGCCTTTAAAATGGGGTTTATCTGGGTGGTTCGAAGTATATTATTTTCAATAAAAATACCTTCCGGAAAAATAAAGTCTTGAAGCCGTCTTTTTTGCTCTAAACCGGATTCAATCCATAGTCTAGATATATTTTTAACAAA
>JALHTA010000220.1 GCA_022865545.1 Actinomycetota bacterium
CAGGCAGCCGGAGGCAGCTGGCCAGATCCAGACTGCCATGTTTATCGGAATAGCTTTTGCAGAAGCTATTGCACTTTATGCACTGGTAGTTGCTTTCCTGCTTATCTTTGTAGCCTAATGAGCTAGAGGTTAAAAGGATAAGTTTATTTAAATAAAAATAATATTTGGAAGAGGTGTGAGTAATTTGGAAGAAGTACTTCAGATATTAAATCCGATGACTAGTACTATCTTCTGGTCGATAGTAGTTTTTGTGATACTGGTTATAGTACTGTGGAAATTTGTACTAAAACCCGTAAATAATATGATCTCCAAGAGGCAGGAAGAGATAAGGGAAAAGATAGACACTGCCGACCGGAAAAGCCTGGAGGCCAACGAATACCTTGAGGAACAGAAAAAAACCATAGACAGATCAAGGGTTGAGGCAAAAAAGATCATTGATGAGGGAAAAGAAGCGGCCAGGAAGATAAAAGAGGAAATAGAAAATCAGGCAAGCGAGAAATCAAAGCTGATGCTTGAAAATGCTCTTATAGAGATAAGAAGCGAAAAAGACAGGTCAATAAATGAGGTAAAGGATGAGATGGTGGATATCGCACTTTCCGCTTCACAGAAGATGATATCAAAGAGCCTGTCCGAGGAGGACCACAAAAAGCTTATTGAAGAAAGCTTAAAAGATCTTGGAAAGGTATAAGTGGGCAGGATGCAAAAGAAATTAGAAGAAGTTAGTGCAGGGTATTATGCACGGGCAATACTGGATATAGGAAAAGCTGAAAAAGCAGTTGACCTCCTTGAAACAGAATTTAAGACCCTTAAAGAGGCGGTAATCTCAGACCTTGACCTGAAAAAATATCTTACGGATCCTTCGGTGGAGGAAACTCATAAGATAAATATGGCCTTAAAGGTACTTGGTGAAAATGCCTCTGTTTCTATCCGCACGGTATTTGTGATGTTGATAATGGTGGATATCGTAGAAGACATTGAAGAGATATACAATATTTTTGTGGGATTTGTAAGCGACTTTAAAAAACAGATCTATGTCGAGGTTGTAAGTGTGATCGAACTTGACGACATGACCATCTCTAAAATAAAGGAAGATGTGGACAGGGCGTCAGGACTTGATGTGAGGATAAGGAATACTGTAGATCCGGATATCATAGGAGGACTAGTGCTCAAGATCGGGGAAAAGATAATAGATCTTAGTTTAAAGAATAAAATAGAAGACATAAGGGCTAAATTAAAATCAATAGAGCTCGGAGGTGAAGAATTTGGCGCTGAAAATTAATTCAAACAGGATAGCTGACCTTATAAGCACTGAGCTTAAGACATATAAAAAAGAGACCAAAGTAGAAGAAGTAGGCAGGGTAATAATGGCAGGAGATGGTATTGCCAGGATAGAGGGACTTTCCAGGGCAATGTCCGGTGAGATGCTGGAGTTTCCCGACAATATCTACGGTTTGGCGCTCAACCTGGATAAGGACGAGATCGGGGCCATAATACTTGGAGAGGCCACGAAGATACAGGAAGGCGATCCGGTCAAATGTACAGGCAGGATCCTGGAGATCCCCGTGGGAGAAGAACTTGTCGGGAGGATAGTGGACCCCCTGGGGAGACCCATGGATAACAAAGGTCCCATAAAAAGCAAACAATTTAGACAGATAGAATTCAATGCCCCCAATGTCATATCAAGGCAGCCAGTAAAAGAACCTCTGCAGACCGGTATAAAAGCCATTGATTCGATGGTACCTATTGGCAGGGGTCAGAGAGAACTTGTGATCGGCGATAGGAGCACGGGTAAATCAGCAATACTTCTCGATACGATCATTAATCAGAAGGATTCAGGTGTTTACTGCATATATGTCGTTATAGGCCAGAAGACTTCCACGATAGCACGCTTTGCGGATAAGCTCGAGGATGTCGGTGCGATGGAATACACGACCATTGTGGGTGCGCCCGCGCAGGCTCCGGCATCACTTCAGTATATCGCTCCCTATGCAGGCTGTGCGCTGGGTGAATATTTTATGTATGGCGGAAAACATGCACTTGTGGTCTATGATGACCTATCGAAACATGCTGTGGCCTACAGGCAGCTGTCCCTACTACTCAGGAGGCCCCCCGGAAGGGAAGCATACCCGGGTGATATTTTTTACCTGCATTCAAGACTTCTTGAGAGGGGAGCCAAACTTTCAGATAAATTAGGGGGAGGATCCCTTACGGCTATTCCAGTCATAGAGACAAGGGCGAGCGATATATCTGCATATATACCGACCAATGTAATATCTATTACAGACGGTCAGATATATCTTGAGACGGACCTTTTTAATGCAGGCGTAAGACCTGCCATTAATGCAGGCGTATCAGTATCAAGGGTTGGTGGAAATGCCCAGATAAAAGCTATGAAAAAAGTAGCCGGTATGCTCAGGCTTGACCTGGCCCAGTACAGGGAGCTTGAGACATTTGCCAAGTTCGGTACGGAACTTGATAAAGAGACCCAGAAACAGCTCGCAAGGGGAGAGAGGACAGTAGAGGTATTAAAGCAGGGACAGTATGTGCCCATGTCTGTAGAGGACCAGGTACTTATGATATATGCACTGACAAATGGTTTTCTTGATGATATAGAAATAAAGAATATTTCAAGATTTGAGAACCTATACCTTGAGTTTATGAGGACAACAAATCCGAAGATAATAGAAGAGATCAAAGATAAAAAAGATATTGATGACGAACTTTCAGGCAAGCTTGATAATGCTATAAATAAATTTAAGGAAGGTTTCTCCGCATAGGATATATTTTATATTATGGAAAAGACCAGGGATATAAAAAACAGGATCAAGAGCGTATCCGGGACAAGGAAGATCACAAAGGCGATGGAGATGATAGCTTCCTCAAAGATAAGAAGGGCTCAAAGAAGAATACTTGAGGCCCGGCCGTTCATAGATAAGATAGCTGATTTCATATCTGATATTGCATGCTATTCTTCTGTATCGGACCCCTTGCTCATACCGCATACAGAGACCAAAAAAACCCTCATCCTTGGAATAACTGCGGACAGGGGATTATGCGGCGGGTATAATTCTAATATAATCAGGCTCATCGAAAAGACTGTCAGGGATACTGAAGAAAAGGGCATAGACTATGAACTTGATATAATCGGTACAAGAGGGAGAAATCATTTCAGATATATCGGTATGGAGCCAAATAGAGTATTTGAGAACCTATCGGACTATCCAAAATTTTTAGATGCTAGAGAAATAGCAGAATCCATACTAAATAGATATAAAGCATCTGAAATAGATAGGGTTTTGATCTGCTATACTAAATTTAAAAATGCAGCCGAGCAGGTAACTTCTTCATTTCAGCTCCTTCCGATACCTTTTGAGGAAAAGATCGTCGACCTAAAGGGGGATCCAGATGGTGAAACCGGACTTGTCAAGATAGGAGACAGGGTATGCGTGATAAGACCGGAGTTTTCATATGAGCCTTCACCGGAAGCGGTACTGAGCTCACTATTGCCTGAATATATCTACACTATAGTTTATATGGCCCTTTTAGAGTCAACAGCAAGTGAGACTGGTGCAAGGATGACTGCGATGAAGAATGCAAGTGAAAATGCAGAAGAGATGATAAAGGACCTTACCAGGAAGTTTAACCGTGCAAGACAGCAGCAGATAACAATGGAGATAACTGAGATAGTATCCGGGGCAGAAGCACTGACCGGAAGCTAAAAAGATAAGATATTTTAAATAATATTGAAAAATCAATATAGAGGTGAAAATAAACAATATGGCTGATGATAAAGGTAAAAAACCGAATATTGGAAAAATAGTTAGCATCAGGGGACCGGTACTTGATATTGAGTTCCCCCCCGGAAAATTACCGGATATGTATACTGCG
>JALHTA010000221.1 GCA_022865545.1 Actinomycetota bacterium
CGGTCCAGCAGTTTAAAATATCTGCTAAGAATAAAAAGATCCGGATTGATTATACTCCCCTGGAGGAAGACCATTACATCAGGGGAAATAAGAAGCAGATCGAGATCCTTTTTTCTATTTTGCTTGAAAATGCAATCAGTTATTCTCCCTCCGATACCTTGATCAAGATCATTACTAAAAAAATTGAAGGTCCCAGACTCTATATTGGCATAGAAGATCAGGGAATCGGGATACCTGAAAAGAATATTGGTAATATCTTTAATGAGTTCTTTAGATCCAATAATGCTGCTGAATTTCATAAGAATGGTACAGGACTCGGACTTTCTGTGGCAAGAGAGATCATAACTATCCATAATGCAAGTATTAATGTAGAAAGTGTATTGGAACAGGGATCATGTTTTTCTGTAGCTTTTAAATTAATATGATCACGGGCAAAAGTCTCATTGGCTCTTCCTAAACCTTCAACCAGGTCATTGGCTCCACTTGCAACAAATATGTTACAATGGTATCCTTATTATTAAATTTCGTTTCTCCTGTATCTTTAATTTATTACAATATTAAATTTATTTCGGAGAGTGATGATTATAAGACTATCCCAAAATACATATTTAAAGAACTACAATACACAACAATACATCTAGACCTGAATTGTAATCATATTTATCACTTGTAGCCATGGAAATTTTATAAAAATAAAAAGAATCATTGATTTTATTTTTAATTATAATAAAATCTATCTGAATTATTAATGCTATTGTATTGGTATTAAATTAATGATCATAAGCAGAGAGTAATATGATCTAGTAAATGTATAATATAATTTATAAGGCTTAAAAGTGGTAACAAAAATAAATAATGATACTGATAGAATAAGAAGGGAAATATTAGAATATATTGAGCCCAAAATATATAACTGCTATCAATGTGGTAAATGCACGGCTGGATGTCCCCTTTCAGATATATTTGAATATAAACCTAACCAGATAATAAGACTGGTCCAATCCGGTAAGATTGATTCCATTATCAAATCCAATTCCATTTTCCTCTGTCTTTCATGTGAGATCTGCAGTAGTAGATGCCCTCAGGACGTACATATAGCAACTATAATGAATTTTATCAGAAATGAAGCATGGAGAGCTGACAGATTTAAAATAAAAAGTATTTCAAGATTCTATAAGACATTCTTGAGAATAATCGGAAGGACTGGCAGGAGTTTTGAACCGGGTCTTTTGATGAGTCTCAATTTTTTGAGCGGAAGACTGTTTAATGATATGGACCTGGCCCTGGATATTCTCAAGAAAAGAAAAATAAGACTCCTTCCTGAATTTATAAAAGGAAGAAAAGATATTACAAAAACCATTAAAAAATATATGTAATGAAAGACGATCATAAGAATACTAGTTTAAATAAAATCGCCTACTATCCGGGGTGTTCCTTAAGCTCAACGGCTATTGATTTTAATATTTCCCTAAAGGGGCTTCTTGATGTCCTGGATATTAAACATATTGAGATCGAAGATTGGAATTGTTGCGGTACCACGCCTGCATATAATGCTAATGAGGAACTGGCAGCTACGCTCTCTGCAAGAAATTTAATGATTGCAAAAAAAATGGGACTGGAAGATATATTGAGCCCCTGCGTTTCATGCTATAACAAACTTCATAAAGCGGCTTATTATATTAACAGCTCCAGTGTACTTAAGAATAAGAGAGAAGAAAAAATAAAAGACTCTATACTGAAAACCCTAAAAGATATGGGTTTTGATACCAGTCAGGAATTAAATTTTAAGGTCTATTCCATTATTGAGTTCCTATATCTAAAAAAAGCTGTAATCGGCAAGAAATTTATAGAGTTGAAATCAGTGAATAATGAGAACACGGAGTATTCAGTTTTAAAAGGATTAACACCGGTCTGTTATTATGGCTGCGCTCTCCTGAGACCCAAAGATGCCTTAAGGTTTGATGATATCGAAAGACCCACCTCAATGGAAAAAATACTAAAAGAAGTAGGTATTGAATGTATGGATTTCTCTTTTAAAACTGAATGCTGTGGAGCGATCCTCTCCCTATCAAACAAGGATTCAGTCCTTAAATTAAGTGGAGAAATACTTGACTCTGCATTAGAAAGCAAGGCGGACAGCATAATTGTTTTTTGTCCACTCTGCCAGCAAAACCTGGATCTGAGGCAAAAACAGATAAATAGATTTAATAAAACCAGTTACAACCTGCCAATACTATATATAACCCAGGTTCTGGGCGTGGCCCTGGGCCTTACCAATAAACAGGTTATGCTGGACAGGCTCTTTGTCCCGCTTAAAAACTCCGGTAGGGATAAAGTTAAAAATCATAATAATTATAAAGGAAGATTAAATTGAGAATTGGGATATTCGTCTGCTATTGCGGTTCAAACATAGCAGGTACCGTAGATGTAGAAAAAGTAGCGAAGGAAGCCTTGAAGCTTCCTGGAGTCGTGTTTACCCAGACGAATCTATATACATGTTCTGAACCCGGACAGGACCAGATTAAAAAAGCTATAAAAGAACATGACCTCAACCGGGTTATCGTTGCCTCATGTTCACCCCGTGTACACGGGGTAACTTTTATGAAAACTGTTGAAAGTGTAGGTCTTAATCCCTATTTATTTGATATGGCAAATATCAGGGAACATAATTCCTGGATACATGACGATAAAGAAAAAGCTACGAAAAAAGCCCTTGAACTTATTAAAATGGCAGCCGCAAAAGTCTACAGGCACAATGAATTATATCCAAAATACTTTGACTTAAATAAAAATGTCCTGATCATCGGAGGAGGAATTGCAGGGATCCAAGCTGCCCTGGATGTAGCTGATGGAGGCAAACAAGTAATACTTGTGGAAAAAGAAGCTTCCATTGGGGGAAGAATGGCGCAGCTGGATAAGACTTTTCCTACCATTGATTGTTCTGCCTGCATCCTGTCACCAAAGATGGTAGATGTCGGAATGCACGAAAACATTAAACTACTTACGCTTTCTGAAGTAGTGAAAGTAGAGGGATCTATTGGAAACTTCAGGGTTGCAGTTAAAAAGAAGCCCCGATATATTGATGAGAAGAATTGTACCTCATGTGGTGATTGCGAAAAGGTATGCCCGGTAAACTGCACAAATGAATATGAAGCGGGTCTTACAAGCAGAAAAGCCGTATCCAAGATGTTTACACAGG
Source organism: Actinomycetota bacterium (assembly GCA_022865545.1). GTDB lineage: Bacteria > Actinomycetota > Humimicrobiia > Humimicrobiales > Humimicrobiaceae > M55B120. Next base: position 3,200 of record JALHTA010000221.1, read on the forward strand.
CGGTTCCTTCGGCCTATTATATAGACAGGAGAGGTAAAGCTCCCTGCAGAAGCACCTGTCCTGCCAATGTACCTGCCCAGGGTTATATAGCCCTGATACGGGAAGGTAAATACGCGGAAGCTTTGAAACTACACCGGGAAGAAAATCCTTTTCCTTCTATCTGCGGAAGAGTGTGCATGCACCCATGTGAGGAAAATTGTACCAGGAACCTGGTTGATGATCCTATTGCTATTATGGATTTAAAAAGATTCATGGCAGACTATGAACTAAAATTGGGGGAGATCCCCCTTCCTGAAATAGAAGAAAAGAAAAATAAAAAAGTTGCTATTGTGGGCTCTGGCCCTGCCGGTCTCACTGCGGCCTACTTCCTTTCTAAGAAAGGTTATGGGGTAAAAATATTTGAATCACTTCCAGTAACCGGAGGGATGCTCAGAGTCGGGATCCCGGAATACAGGTTGCCTTCAAAGATCCTGGATCTGGAAATAGATGTTATAAAAAGAATGGGTGTTGAAATTGAAACTGGACACTCTGTTAACAGTTATGACCAGGTTCATCAGTTAAAGGAAAAGGATGGCTTCGGCGCAGTGTTTTTGGCTACAGGGGCACATGAGGATATTAGACTAAAGTGTGAAGGTGAAACCCTAAAGGGAGTAATCCCTGGAATTGATTTTTTAAAGGATGTGGCACTTTCTAAAATATCAAAAGTAAAAGGTAGAGTGGCTGTTATCGGTGGCGGGAATGTAGCCATAGACTCTGCCAGGACAGCTCTCCGCCTGGGGGCCAGTGAAGTAAGTATTTTTTACAGGAGAAGCCGTGAGGAAATGCCTGCCCTTGATGAAGAAATAGAAGATACCCTGGATGAGGGAATTAAAATAAATTATCTTACTTCACCAACCAGGATCGAAGGCAAAAAGGGAAAGGCAGAAAAACTGGTACTGGAAAAAAACGAACTTGGTGAACCAGACAGCAGCGGCAGGAGAAGGCCAGTACCCATAGAAGACAGTGAGTTTGAATATCCGGTGGACCACATAATCATTACAATCGGTCAGAGACCTGATATCGGATATCTTCAGGGTGGTGAAAGGACATGCGAGCTTACCCCCTGGAATACAGTAAAACTTGAAAGAGAAAGCATCCTTATGGTTGAAGACCGGGGCATATTTGCCGGAGGAGACCTGATACTGGGCCCGGCAACAGTAACTGAAGCTATCGGCCATGGCAAACTTGCCGCTGAGGTCATAAGCAGAATGCTGGATGGTGAAATGCTTGAAGATATCGAGGAGGATATAAAAAAACAAAAAGAAGCCGATGTGAAATTAAAACCGGACCAGATCTTCAGCGAAAAAGAGTTAAAGTCTTTTCAAAAAAATAGAAGAATCCGGGAGAACAGAATAAAACCTGCAGAAAGGATAAAGAATTTTAAAGAAATAATACTGCCCATTAATGAAGAACAGGCAAAAAACGAGGCAGGAAGATGCCTTGACTGCGGAATATGCTCTGAGTGTCATGAGTGTGCAAAAGCCTGTGAGGCAAACTGTTTTGATTATAATCAAAAAGAGGAAATTGTAAACCTTGATGTGGGAGCCATTGTAGTAGCTACCGGATCCGACATGTTTGATACCGATACTTATGGTGAGTATGGTGGCGGAGAGATCCCCGATGTAATAAGCAGTCTTGAATATGAAAGACTCTTGTGTGCTTCAGGACCTACTCATGGCCATATCCTGAGGCCATCTGATAATAAGGAACCTAAGAAAATAGTATTTTTATCCTGTGTCGGCTCCAGGGACATAACCAGGGGGATGCCCTATTGTTCTTCCGCATGTTGTATGTATCTGGCCAAACAGGCAATACTTACCAAAGAACATGTTCCTGACTCCCAGTCCTATATTTTTTATACCGACATACGTTCGCCTGGTAAAGACTATGATGAATTCATTATGAGGGCTAAAAAATACGGTACACAGTATATCAGGGGAAAAGTCGCTAAGATCTATAAAAAAGGCAAAAAGCTAATGATCAGGGGTTCTGATACTCTTCTTGGAGAGTCCCTTGAAATGGAAGCAGATCTTGTAGTCATGGCTTCCGCCATGATCCCTATGGCAGGGTCCAAGAAGCTGTCTGAGGTACTAAATATAACAACCGGACCTTTTGGTTTCTATACCGAAAGCCACCCCAAATTGAGACCAGTGGAAACCAATACTTCCGGGATCTTTCTGGCTGGAGCTTGCCAATCACCCAAGGATATACCCGCCAGCGTGGCCCAGGGAAGTGCTGTAGCTGCTAAGATACTGGCCCTTATGTCGAAGGACAAACTGGCAACTGACCCCATCGTAGCTAAAGTGGATCAAAACCGATGCATAGGATGCAATAAATGCCTCATGGTCTGTCCTTTCAATGCAATAGAGGAAGTTAATCTAAGAGACAAGAAAGTAGTAGAGGTTATCGAATCAGTTTGTAAGGGCTGCGGGCTCTGTGAAGCTACCTGCCCCATAGACGCAGTCAGTTTGAACTTCTTCACCGATGAAATGCTACTGGAAGAAATAGAGGCTCTCTCTCAATAAATATATTTTAATAAAAAAAACCAGGATCACCAGCAATAAAATATTTATGGATAAATAGCTGAAAAGATGAATAAAATTAACAAAACAGAAAAAGAAGTCAGTATTGTTGCCTTCCTATGTAATTGGTGTTCATATGCTGGTGCAGATGCAGCAGGTACCTCCAGATTAAGACAACCTGAAAATATAAGGATAATAAGGGTTCCCTGCAGCGGAAGGGTCAATCCCCTATTTGTCATAAAAGCATTCAATCTCGGGGCCGATGGAGTACTCGTATCCGGCTGCCACCCGAATGATTGCCATTATGCCGAAGGAAATTTTTATGCCCGCAGGAGGCTGGAATTTTTAAAAGAATTTCTCCCGTTTATGGGTATAGATAAAAATAGATTTGCCTACCAGTGGGTCTCTGCCTCTGAAGCCCAGAAATGGCAAAATGTAGTAGTAAACTTTGTTAAGAGAATAGAAGATATAAGAGGAAAATGAGTATTGAAGACAGATTAAAAGAAAAAGTAGGAGAGATCATAGAAGACCTTGAGGTCCTGGTCGGTTATTCTCACAGCGGTCTTCCCTTAAAGGTCAATCCTGTTTTTATTAAAGACAAAAATAAGATAGATAGTCTAATATTTAATAAGTTTTGTATAAATAATCTTGCCACTTATGCTTATTCCCTGGCAAAAGAAGTCAAAGGAAATATAGGAATAGTATTAAAACCATGTGATACCAGGTCTATTATCCAACTATTGTCCGAAGAATTATTTGACCGGAACAAAATAAAATTGATAGCTGTGGGATGCAGCGGTGTCCTGGATTATAAAAAAATACAGAAACAACTTGAGGGCCAGAAAATTATTTCCAGTGAGGCCATTAGCAATGACCTGAAAGTCAAAACTATTGATAATGAATATAGCCTGAAGATAAAAGATTTCTATGCCGACAAATGCTACTGGTGTAATATTTATGATAATCCACCGCTATATGATGAATTTATAGAAAATGAACAAAAACTGGAAGTAGAACCCGGAAAGAAATATGCAGATCTCCAGTCCCTTGAAAGCCAAGATCTTGAAGAAATCAGCAAGTACTGGGACGGGCAGTTTGAGCATTGCATCAGGTGCTATGCCTGTAGAAATGTATGCCCGCTTGAGATATGCAAGGAAAAGTGCATAACCCACCTGGAGATACCTCACTGGCAGTCGCAAAGGATCGATAGCAATGAAGGCAGGTTCTTCCAACTAATAAGAGTGCTTCATCTTGCCGGAAGATGCACCGAATGCGGTGAGTGCGAGAGAGTATGTCCCAAAAATATTCCTTTATCAAAGTTAATGAAAAAATCTGCACAGATAACTGAAAGATTATTCGAGTACAGAGCCGGAGAAGATTTTAAAAAAAGACCTCCATTTCTTACTTTTAAAGATATAGAAAAAAATATTAAAGAGGAAAAGCTTGTATGAAAATATTAGGTCTTATTGACAAGAAAAATTTGATTCCCTGGCTGGATACTCTCAGTAAAGAATATAAAACATTTTTACCTGTACAGGACATAGAAGAGGCCCGCATAGATTTCATGGACTATGGTTACTTTGTCGAAAAGAGTGCTATAAAAGACAGTAAGGGTAAGTACAGGCTGAATTTTTCTGAAAAAACCAAGTTGAGCCCTAAAATGGTATTTTTTCCCGGTACGGAAAAATTCTTTGATTTTGAGTATGTCAAAGACACTAAAGACCCTGAAAATATAGACACCAAAATAATCATCTCAGAAACAGAAGAAACAGAGATGCCAAAATTATTGTTCGGGTTAAAACCCTGTGATATTGCCGGTCTTAAAAGACTGGATGTATTTTATGGAGAGGGCCAAAATAAAGATAAATATTACCTGGATAAAAGAAAGAACAGCATAATTATTTCTATTGGGTGTAATAATCCCTTCCCCGACTGCTTCTGCACATCTGTTGGTGGAAATCCTTTCGATTTTAAAGATGCGGATATCGGCCTGGTGGAAATGGATAAAGGTTATGCTATTGTAAAAACCAGTGAAGAGGCAAAAAAGATTTTGGCGGGTAGTAAGAAGTTCATCAGTGACAGGTTTAAAGCAGAGGATGATGCAATTGCTATAACTGGGATAATAAAGAATTCCGAGGAAAAGATCAAAGAGTACTGGAAAGAAATCGGAAAAGATGAACTTACAAAAATAATGGACAGGTCAATGGATTCTGATGTTTGGAAGGAGATCACAGCTAAATGCATAAGCTGTGCTGCCTGCACCTATGTTTGTCCCACCTGTTTTTGTTTTAATATCAGGGATGAGCAAAAAGGCCTGAAGGGGGAAAGATACAGGTGCTGGGACTACTGTATGAACAGTTATTATACTCTTGAGGCCAGTGGGCACAATCCCAGAGCAGATAAGAATAAAAGATATAGGAATAAAGTTAACTGTAAGTACAATTACAATATTAAAAGAAGTAATAATATCTTCTGTGTCGGTTGTGGGAGATGTATTGAGGTTTGCCCGGTTTCAGTAGATATCAGAGAAGTTGTGGATACTGTAATAGAAAATAATAAAAATTTGCAAGATACATAAATATATCATCTTTTAAATAAAATGAAGGGAAATAAAATTAATAAGGAAAATATTAACTCTGGTAATACTGGTAATCCATATCTACCAGAAATTGCTACTGTAAAAAAGATTATCAAAGAGACTCCGAACATTGTCTCTTTACAACTTGTAATAGATGATGAAAAGAAACGGAAGGACTTCATTTATGAGCCAGGCCAGGTCGGCCAGATATCAGTTTTTGGCTTTGGTGAATCGACCTTCGTTATCAATTCTTCAACATCAAATAAAGATTTTTTGCAATTTTCAATTATGAAGGCAGGGGTTAATACCACTGCTATCCATAATCTGAGTGAAGGTGAAAAAGTAGGACTCAGGGCTCCTCTGGGAAACTGGTTTCCTTACAAGGAGATGGAAGGAAAAAAGATAATCTTTGTCGGAGGAGGAATAGGACTGGCTCCCTTGAGGCCGCTTATCTTTTATATGCTGGAAAACAAGGATAAATATGAAAAACTGACTTTACTTTCAGCAGCCAAAACTCCTGATGATTTCTGTTTTAAATACGATATCGAGTCCTGGGAAAAATCTAAAGACATAGATATTATATCCACAATTGATACAGTCTGTACCGGATGGGATAAGGAAGTGGGGCTCTGCCCGAATGTTCTTGAAGTATTAAAGCCTTCACCAGAAAACACTATAGCTATCGTTTGCGGCCCCCCCATCATGATAAAATATACCCTCGAGGTCCTTGATAGGCTGGAATTTAAAGAAGACATGATCTATACCACGCTCGAAAGAAGGATGAAATGCGGTGTCGGAAAATGCGGTAGATGTAATATAGGAGAAAAATTTGTATGCCTCGATGGCCCCGTTTTTTCCCTGAAAGAGTTAAACAGTTTATCAGAAGCCTTTATGTAAATAGTGGCAGAGGCACGTTTAATTACCTTTCAACCCTAATCAATTTTCATTAATAGAATTAATCAATTTAATATTAGTTTTGTGGTTATATAATACGATTAATATTTAGAATTTGGTGGGCCCACCAGGACTTGAACCTGGGACCTCCGCATTATGAGTGCGCTGCTCTAACCAACTGAG
>JALHTA010000222.1 GCA_022865545.1 Actinomycetota bacterium
AGCATTAATAGCTGAAGAGTCTCCTCCTCCACTCAATACTCCTAATCTCTTTGCCACTTTCCGGTCTCCTTCCTTTTTCCTTGATCTAATTACCTAATATATCAATACCCTCCATTTATTGATACTGTTCATATCTACTCTACATAAGAATCCAAACCCTGCTATTCCTGTTCCAGTTTCTTTGTCATTATCTCATTTACCAGCTTCGGATTTGCCTTACCCCTGGTCTTTGCCATTACCTGTCCGATTAAAAATCCAATAGCTTTTTTCTTACCTTCTCTGTACTGCCCTGCAGGTCCTGGATTATCAGCAATAACTTGCTCTACTACATCTTCCAGCTCTCCTGAATCACTTATCTGTTCAAGTCCCTTTTCACCAATGATGCTTTCCGGATCACTTCCGGTATCAAACATCTCTTCAAAAACAGTCTTTGCAATCTTTGAACTTATCTTGCCGCTGTCTATCATCTTAAGCATATTGCATAGGTTTTCCGGAGTGACTTTACTTTCATCTACCGTAACCTTTTTCTTGTTTGCAAGCGCACTAAAATCCCCCATTATCCAATTAGCAACTGTCTTTGCATTATCATAGCACTTCAGGCATTTATCAAAATATGAGGCAATCCCCACGTCCCCAGCCATAAAACCGGCATCATACGGGGTAAGACCCAGATCTTTTTGATAACGCTTTGATTTCTCAGCAGGAAGCTCTGGAATACTCTTCCCTATATTTTCAACCACTTCTGCATCCATGAGTATGGGCACAAGGTCGGGTTCGGGAAAATACCTGTAATCATGGGCCTCTTCCTTGCTTCTCAGTGCTTTTGTTGTATCGCTATTATTATCATAATGTCTTGTCTGCTGGATCACCGGTTTGCTTAAGTCGAGTAATTTCTTCTGTCTTTTAACTTCATACTCAAGACCCTTCTGCAGGAACTTAAATGAATTCAAATTCTTTATCTCAGTCTTTGTCCCCAGAGCGGATTCTCCTACAAGCCGCATGGAAACATTTGCATCACAACGGAGACTTCCCTCTTCCATGCTGCAGTTACTTACATCCAGGTAAAGGAGAAGATTCCTCAAGACTTCCACATACTCCCTTGCTTCCTCAGGGGTCCTTATGTCCGGCTCGGTAACTATCTCGATAAGCGGTGTTCCAGCCCTATTGAAATCTACTATGCTTGATTCCGATTCGCTGATCCTGCCTGTGGTTCCTAAGTGGATGAGCTTACCTGTGTCTTCCTCCATATGGACCCTTGTTATCCCTACCCTTCTCGTATACTGGCCCATCTCAATATCAAGATGGCCTCCGACACCAAGGGGTAGATCATATTGGGATATCTGGTAGTTTTTAGGCATATCCGGATAGAAATAGTTCTTACGGTGAAATATGGTCCTGTCATTTACATGGCAGTTAAGTGCGAGGGCGATCTTTGTCGCATATTCGACTGCTTTTTTGTTCAGTACTGGCAGTGAACCTGGATGGCCCAGACAGACTTCACAGGTATATTTGTTCTTTTCTTCACCAAAAGAAAGCATGCAGCCGCAAAACATCTTGGTCCTTGTTGAAAGCTCAAGATGAGTCTCGAGCCCTATTACTGATTCATATTTATTTTCAGTCATATTATTCTATTTCAATCTGGTAGCCGCTTATTTATATTAATTAAAGTAAATACAGATCATATCTTTGGTCTTGCCTTAAATCCTATGGCCTTCTCCAGACTATAGGCGGTCCTTATTACATTGTCTTCCCTTAGCGTATTTCCTATTATCTGAAGCCCTAT
>JALHTA010000223.1 GCA_022865545.1 Actinomycetota bacterium
CAGGTATTCAGCAAAATAAAAAGTATAACATACCTCCTAATATTGATTATATAATTTCCTGGAATGGATCTTAATATTTATCCACCAGGAATAATATTTGAGTAAAATATGGAGTAAACCAAAGTGAGAATGTGGGGCATTGACCCAAAAAAACTATGCAATCAACACCTATTAGGGGAGCACGTAGAAATGCACATGTTTGTAGGTTGTATTAAAAAAGGGATCAGCTTAAAAGGATATTATGACAATAAATTAGTATGCACAGATTTAATAAAAAAAAGACACGATGATTTAATGGCCGAGATGATTTCCAGAAGCATGAAGCATAACAGTCCAATTGTTGAAATAGATTTATTGGGGGATTTTAAATACGGTGAAATTGATATTGAAGCCAATATAAATGAATTAATAAGTCGTTGTTCGAAATGTAGAGATAGGTTACTTAGTGGAGCAACAAAAATTTAGATTCTCTTACAATCAAATATTTATAGCCAAAAACAATATCATTCCAGTTACTTATGACAATCCTTTAGGCCCGCATTGACTTACGGGTATATAGCTCGTGTAAATGCAACTAAGGAATCAATTAAGTAAAAATATTATTAGGGTGATAACACTTCGATCAACTTATAGTGTAAAGTTTAAATCTGAAAAAATTAGGATTTACTGAATATTTATAATTTTTATTTTATCACAACCTTAAACACATCTTTTAAGCATTTTTAGTTTATAACTCGGCAACCGGCACAATTGCTTAAATCTATTTTAATTGCTACCATTAATAGTGTTGAATATAATTTCTAAAACTTTTTTTCATAATTTTTAGATGAAATTATACAAAAAGAAGTCCCCAGAGTATATTCAGCGTAGAATTTAGAAAGGCAGGTTATGCAAATGCCTTCTTTAACTATTCAGGGATATGCAACGAAATCGGTAGGACAACCCCTTGAGCCGTTTACGTATGAGTCTCCGGAATTGGGGGAAAATGATGTACGGGTTTCCATCAGCCATTGCGGAGTCTGTCATACTGACATTCATGCAATTGATGACTACTATGGAATAACTACCTTTCCATTTGTTCCCGGTCACGAGATAGTCGGTTATATATCAGCTGTGGGACACGCTGTATCTGGCATGAAGGTAGGAGACCGGGTTGCCATAGGGTGGCAGGGGCGTTCCTGCGGGAAATGCGAGTGGTGCTTGAAAGGAGAGGAACAACTCTGTATTGATATTGTCCAATCAGGAACATGGGTACCTTACGGAGGATTCTCATCCTCCGTTGTTGTAGATTACCGCTTCGCATATACACTGCCTGATGCTATGCCCTACGAGGTAGCTGCTGTTCTCACATGTGCCGGGATTACGGTTTACAACCCGCTTCGATTATACGCCACCCGGCCCGCTCAGAAGATCGGTATTATAAGTGTGGGGGGACTGGGTCATCTCGCAATACAGTTTGCACATGCCCTGGAGTATGAGGTAACCGCTATTTCCTCATCCCCGGAGAAGAAAAGGCAAGCCCTAGCCTTCGGCGCAGACAATTTTATTGTTTCGGATGACCAAACTAGCTTAAACCAACTTGAATACAACTTCGACCTGCTGCTTTGCACTGCTTCTGGTAAGATTAACTGGGGAGCGTTACTGGAGACGCTTAAGAAAAATGGGAGATTTATTCTAGTAGGTTTCCAGGATTTAGAGCTTAATTCAACTGATCTTGTAGCGCACCAATTATCTATTACTGGATCTTTTATAGGTAGTCGGGCCAGAATGCAGGAGATGTTCTCGTTTGCACAGGCTTATGGGATCAAACCTGCTATCGAAATGATGCCCATGTCAAAGGTAAATGAAGCACTGCAAAGAGTGAAGGAAAATAAAGCTCGTTATAGGATCGTACTGGTCAATAACTAATGACAAAATATCTTATCACAACCTCAAACACATCTTTTAAGCATTTTTAGTTTAAAAAATCCTAACTTAAGAACTGGACTCATGATTGGGGAAAAGTCACTTTACCAGAGTATTCCAAAGTATTAATTGAGGTAAGGATAGTAGTATAATAGAATAGAACCGAGAATTTATGATAGAAAAAATATTATGAAATTAACATTAATTAAAAAAATAAAAGAGTCAAAAGACTCATTTTCATTTATTTTCAAATCTGAAAAAGAACTTTTATGGAAACCTGGACAGTGTATTTTCTATAAGATTCCTCATGAAAACCCGGATGATAGGGGGACTACCAGACCTTTTTCTATATCCTCTGCTCCATTCGAAAAAAATATAATGCTCACCTCAAAGTTTGATTTTGAAAAAGGCAGTTCCTTCAAAAGAGCTCTTTTTGCTCTAAAAGAGGGTGACATGGTAGAAGCCTTTGACTTGAGGGGTAATTTTGTCATAAAAAACAGCAAGAATAAATTAGTCTTTCTAGCTGGAGGTGTCGGCATCACACCATTCCGCTCAATACTACTAGATTTAGAATATAAGAGAAAAGATCTTGAAGTAACACTGTTTTATGGCAACAAGGATAATGACATTATTTTTAAAGATACTCTTGATAAACTGGCGAATAATCATGATTGGCTGAATATTCATTATATTTTAGAACCTCAATTTATAGATAGTGATATTTTAAGAAAGCATATAAAGGACCTTTATAATTGTTTTTACTTTATATCAGGACCTTTAAAAATGGTACAGATCATGAAGGAGATGCTGCTGAAAATGAACATCGAAAGTAAAAATATAATAGAAGATTACTTCCCTGGATATTCGGATAAAAAATAATAAAAGATTTATTAGGAAGTAGACCAGTATATCCTTTCTACATTCTTCATTTCAGTTTTTGAAATTAATTCCTGGTACCTTATTTTCAGTTTAGATATTCTATGATAATAAAAATGAAAAATAGTAACTAATATCTTCACACAACCTTAAACATATCTTTTAAGCATTTTTAGATTATAACTCGACTTCTTTTGAGACATTGTCCAAACCCGATCCTGATACTGCAGCTAGGCACGGTATTAGATTTATCAAAGGACTATAGATTAAACTGAGTTTATAACGAAACTTCCAAACTCAATATATTTATAAATTTTTCGATACTTCCACGGAATGTTATAATACTTAATCAGATCAATATTTAAAATGATGAGAAGATATTGCAGACTAAAAAGAGAATATTAATAACCATTTTTTCAATTATATCCATCCTGGTTGGTTTGTCCGGAGTTATTCTTTCTTTTGGGGGTATTTTTATCCTAAACTCCCATAAAAAAGATTTTGACAATATCAGTGATCTAAGCCTATCAGTCGGTAGAGCTATTGAGGATACATCTCAAATGTTAAAAAACTCAGATGATACTTCCGAGCATATTGCAGAGAGTATAAGGATTACCAATAATACGATTAGTTATGCATCAGAAATATCTTATGATTCAGGAATAGCTTTTAACCAGGTTGCAGGGTTGGTAGGTTTTGAGATCTTAGGATACCAGCTTTTCGGTGATGCAGGAGAATATTTTAGCGATATAGGGAGGAATTTGATAGGTCTTTCTGAAGAGTTAAGCACAGCACAGGGTAACCTTGAAACAAATGCTTCCGATCTTGAAAGAATAGGGAAGGACCTTGAAAACATATCAGAAGAACTTGGAGTCGTATCCGCCAGATTCAATCAGACAATAGAATTTTTTAACATTTATAACGTTGTAACTGCCATCAAATATCTTTTAGTTTATGTAGGCATACTTAATATAGTCTTTATTCTAAATGGGATTATATTTTTGACTCTAAGGGGATGATTTGGTATATATGGAGAATTCTTCAATATATAATCAATAGCATTCCAAAAATTATCACTATTAATTTACTTAATATGGGTAAGAAAATTTTTAAAATATCTTCTTTTCTAATAACTGTTATTTTTTTCTTTTCAATATCCTCATGTGGTATTACAGAAACTCAACCAGAAGGAGTGAAACAGGTTGGAGAAACCGCAGAAGAAGTCGTAATAGCGAGAGATAACATAATTGAAGAAGAGCTTAATCCAATACAAGAAAAATTAAATAAGATAGAAGCTCAATATTCTTCAAAGTTAAGGCAAAAAATAGAATCAGTTTCAGATGAAAAATATAGGCAAGCGATACTAGATGATGATGCGGCAATAGACGCAATCAATTTCTTTAATGATTATGGCTATGCTGATTTATTGTTGGATAAAAAAATAGCTTTGCAGGAATTTGGTCTTGTTAAATTATATGACATACTTAAAAATTATAATAAAGAAATAATAGAAGATTATATAAAAAATGTAACAGATCCAAGAAATGATAATGCAATTGCTTTTATAGTTACAAATAATATTGAAGATATTGCAACAGGTTTTTCTGCTTTTATTGCCCTTAATTTTAATATACCTTATTTTATAATTTCATATAAAGATGGTTCAGTATTCGATTCAGGGACAAATTTAACATTGGATGAGATAGATGAGGACTGGAAAACAAAAGGGATATATCCATATCTTTCTCCTTTTATTGAAGAATTGAATAATTCGAGAGCTTATGGAGAAACGGAAAATATAAAAATAGATAAAACAAAAGAGGAAATATTAGATTATCTTAAGAAACTTCTAAAGCAGTATGGTTGTATTTATTTTTTCTCTAACGGGCATGAGAATAGTTCCTCCTTTTTAATTATATATTCTTCAGAAGTGGTTGAAAAACTTTCATCTTTTGAGTTATATGAAGCAATATCTGCTACACAAGGAAACATTATATTCAAAAGAATAGGGAATAATTGTGGTGATGGTTTTGATATAGGCTTAAATTCATATCTGGCTAAAGAAGATGATATATCTTTTTCTTTATTATCTTCATCAAAAGGTAAGAAACTGAACATGTCACCAAATATTCTGGACGCAATAGCTTTTTCAATGGAATATTCAGAAACAGATTTGGTGACTATTGAAGAATTAAAAAAATTAGGAAAAGGTGAAGAAAGAGTTGAAACCTATGTGCAAAATAAAAGATCAATAGACTCTTTTGAAACAAGTATACCTGATTATAAGATGGAGTTAGACTCAGGTGGACCAGCAGACTTTGAGCCTGAATTAAGAACTAATACAAAAGATAAAAGTATATTTTATATAAAGTTAAATTATTTTAGAATTAGCAATTGAAAAAATATTTGTCCTATCACAAGTTTAAACAAATCTTTTAAGCATTTTTAGATTATAACTTCATAGTAACTTCAGTTTAATATTATTGCATTAACAATCGATTCTTATTCATCTCGGAAAAACATGATAATCCGTGTTGATATTCAGGTCATAAGATTAAATAAATAATTTAAGGTATGCTAAATAAAATGATAAACTTCATACTTAATAAAACACTGTAAATTAGTAGCGATGGAAGATTCAGAAAAAAGTAGCA
>JALHTA010000224.1 GCA_022865545.1 Actinomycetota bacterium
AAGCTTAAGCAATCACATTGACGATTTTTCCGTATTTACTCTTCTGTATGAATTCTACCTTGCCGTCAACTTTTGCAAAAAGAGTATGGTCCCTTCCCATTCCGACATTTACTCCGGGATGGAATTTGGTACCTCTTTGTCTAATGATTATATTTCCAGCTATGACCACCTGGCCACCGGATTTTTTAAGTCCCAGGTATTTGGGATTGCTATCCCGTCCGTTCCTGGTACTTCCTACACCTTTTTTACTTGACATGGTTTACTCCTATTTCCCGGTCTTTATCTTATCAAGATGGAGTACAGTCAAAAGCTGTCTGTGTCCAACTTTCCTATTATATCTCTTTTTGGCCTTATGTTTGAAAGCAATTACCTTATCGCCTTTTATCTGTTCCTTTATAGTTGCTTCTACTTTGGTGTTCTTGACACTTGGTGCACCTATTGAGACCTTGCCTTCATTACTCAAGAGATTTATCTCTTCAATGGTCACCTTATCGCCTTCTTTGCCTTCTATCCTGCCAATAACAATGTCTTTATTTTCCTCAATTTTATACTGTTTTCCACCAGTTGTTATAATCGCGTAAATAATAGCCTCCTAATATAAACTCAAGTAAACTTGAGAATAAACTTTTTAAAAATCCCAAATTGAAATATTAGCACATTTTTTAGATAGCTGTCAATTAGTATTTAAGTAATAATCTCGGCCACCGCACTTGTTTTGGATACTGACTTTATTCTGACCTTAACTCTTTCACCCAGATACTTCCCGCCGCCTATGATCTGGACGATATAGCCATCCAGTCTTGATATTGCATCATTTCTATTATGAAGATACTGCTCCTCGATAACCAGGTCTATCAGATCACCTACTCTACAGGGTCTTGCTGCTTCCTTTATTTGCCCGACGGAGCCCTCAGCAATTAAAAGAAAGGTATCAAGCGGAAGCTTTGAATCACTTTGTATTGCAATATATCTTTTAGTGGTGCTTTCAAGGTGTTTTAGATTCTTACCATCCTGACCTATCACAAGAGCTGCAATATCAGAATTCAGTTTAAAAAGAAATCCCCTGTTTTTACTCTCACGTGCAAGCTTTCTGACCTTTCTTTCTATCTCGAGCCTTATGGTCTCTTCAGACTTCACAAAACCTCTTCCTTCACAGCATGGGCACACCTTGCACATGGTCCCAAGTATTCCATCCGATACATTTTTCCTGGTCATCTCCATAAGGCCCAGTTTTGAAAATTTGAGTATCTCAGCTTTTGTCTTATCATTTTCCAGGCATTGCTGGAATCTCTTGGCAACTTTATTCCGGTCCCTCTCTCCTGTCATATCAATAAAGTCTATCACTATTATACCGCCTATGTCCCTGAGACGAAGCTGATTTGCTATGGTCTCGGCAGCCTCAAGATTGGTCCGCAGTATGGCCTGGCCTGAATTCTTGCCCGAAGTATACTTACCTGTATTTACATCAATAGTCGTCATGGCCTCACCGTGATCTATAACAATAAATCCTCCGGACTTTAGCCATACTTTTCTCTCAAGCGCACTCTCTATTGATTCATTTACATTGAATTCTTCAAAAAGGCTCTCCTGTCCATGATGCACTCTTGTATTTGAAAACTTTACTCCTACTGAGCTAAAATACTTTTCTATTTCCCTTTTAGTGACTTTCTTGTCCACATATATTGCATCAAAATCTTCATCGAATATATCCCTTAATAGCTTTAGGACCATTGTCTGTTCCTGGGATATAAGTGCAGGTTTTTTCCTTTTTGCACTGTTCTTGTTTATCTGGTTTAGTTTCCTTATAAGTATTTCCAGGTCTTTTTTAAGCATATTCCCATCTATGCCCTGGGCAGCGGTCCTTACGATCAAACCGAAATCTTTTGGCTTGATCTCTTCAGCGATCTTCCTTAGTCTTTCCCTTTCCTTCTCATCCAGTTTCTTGGAAACCCCTACCCCGTCATTGAATGGAGCCAGCACCAGATAGCGTCCGGGAATAGATATGAAAGTAGTGAGCCTTGCACCCTTTGTTTTCATGGGATCCTTGGTCACCTGAGCCAGTATCATCTGATTAGCCTTGAGGACATACTGTATTTTTTTAGGAACATCCTTGCCCTCCTCAAGCTCGCTGTCATCAAAACCTACTTCATTTACATAAAGGAAGGCATTCTTATCTTCCCCTATATCGACAAAAGCCGCGTCCAGGCTGGGAAGTACATTCTTTACTTTACCCATATAAATATTTCCCACTATTGATTTCTTGTTTTTCCGGTCAAAATAGAGTTGTACCACACGCCTGGACTCAAGCAAGGCGACCCTGGTCTCATTCCGGTCGGAACTTATTAACATTTCTTTTTTCAATTTCT
>JALHTA010000225.1 GCA_022865545.1 Actinomycetota bacterium
AAGCCCTTCAAAATTTCAGGCTGCGTTCACTTAATCCTGAACATCCTGTCACCAGAGGTACCGCCCAGAATCCTGATATATTTTTCCAGGCAAGGGAAGCTTCAAACAAGTTCTATGATGCTGTACCTGATATAGTAGCTGATTATATGAAACAGATAAGTAAACTTACAGGCAGGGACTATAGGCCATTTAATTATGTAGGTGCCAAGGATGCAGAAAATATAATAATAGCAATGGGTTCGGTAACAGATACCATTGATGAGACAATAGAATATCTTAATAAACTTGGCGAAAAGGTAGGTCTTATAAAGGTACACCTATATCGACCTTTCTCTGAAAAGTATTTGCTTGATGTCCTTCCGGAAACAGTTAAGAAGATAGCGGTCCTTGATAGGACAAAAGAACCGGGAGCCCCCGGGGAACCTATGTATCTGGACATAAAGGACGTATTCTACAATACCGGACGACAACCTGTAATTGTAGGTGGAAGGTATGGACTGAGTTCAAAAGATACTACACCCAGTCAGATAAAGGCAGTATTTGACAATTTAAAAGAGGATAAACCAAAAAATGGATTTACTCTCGGGATCAATGATGATGTAACACATAAATCCCTCGAAATAAAAGAGCAGATCGAGACCTCACCTGAAGGCACTATAAAATGTAAATTCTGGGGCCTGGGTTCAGACGGTACAGTAGGGGCCAATAAGAATGCCATAAAGATAATCGGTGACAATACAGACATGTATGCACAGGGTTATTTTGCATACGATTCAAAAAAATCAGGGGGACTTACAGTATCGCATCTGCGTTTTGGTAAGAACCTGATAAAATCTACATACCTCATTTCAGAAACTGATTTCACTGCATGTCATAATCAATCCTATGTAAATCAATATGATATGCTTAAAGGTCTTAAAAAAGGCGGGATATTCCTTTTTAACTGCCAGTGGAAAGCCGAAGAATTAGGTGGTAAGCTGCCTGCCTCAATGAAGAAATACCTGTCGGCAAATGATATTGAATTCTATATCATAGATGCCACAGATATCGCCCAGGAGATCGGGCTTGGAAACAGGATCAATATGATAATGCAGGCAGCATTCTTTAATCTGGCTAAAGTCATACCCCTGGATGATGCAGTTAAATATATGAAAGAAGCTATCAAGAAAACCTATGGTAAGAAAGGTGAAAAGATAGTACAGATGAATTATGATGCGGTCGATAAAGGTATTGGAGCATTACAAAAAATAGAGATACCAAAAGACTGGAAAGATGCAGTAGAAGTTGCTGATGTAGTACAGGCTCAGGAACCGGATTATATAAAGAATATACTAAGGGTTTCAAACCGTCAGGAAGGCGATTCGATACCAGTAAGCGCTTTTATAGGAGCAGAGGATGGAACATTTCCCCAGGGAACATCTGCTTATGAAAAGAGGGGAATAGCTGTAAATGTACCCGAATGGCAAAAGGAAAACTGCATACAATGTAATCAATGTTCATATGTTTGCCCGCATGCAGTTGTAAGACCGGTACTGCTAGATGAAAGTGAGACTAAAAAGGCACCAAAAGATTTTGAATCTATAAAGGCCAAGGGCAAAGGTTTTGATGGTCTTAATTACAGGATACAGGTAAGCACGATGGATTGCACGGGATGCGGAAATTGTGCGGATGTCTGCCCTGCAAAGGAAAAGGCCCTTATAATGAAACCACTTGATTCACAAGAAAAACAGATTCAGAATTGGGATTTTGCTTCCGGCGTTTCTGTTAAGGATAATATTATGTCTGTAGACACCGTAAAAGGAAGCCAGTTTAAAAAACCATTATTTGAGTTTTCTGGTGCATGTGCAGGTTGTGGAGAGACTCCATATGCCAAGCTCGTGACACAGCTTTATGGAGAGAGGATGATAATCGCAAATGCTACAGGTTGTTCATCAATATGGGGAGGTTCTGCTCCATCGGCACCGTATACTACAAATTCCAAAGGCCAGGGACCTGCATGGGCAAATTCACTATTTGAAGATAATGCAGAATATGGATTCGGAATGGCAACAGGTATTAAGCAGATGCGTAATAAGATCAAGGGATATTTAATAGAGCTCTCAGCAGCAGATATAGATGGGAAGATAAAGGAAACCATAAATGAATGGATAGCAAGCATGGAAGAGGGGCAAGCAAGCAAAAGTGCAAGCGAAAAGCTTCTCAAATACCTAAAAGACAATTTAAAGGATACCGGCGCCGATGCCATCAGGCAAAAGATACTTGACCTTAAAGACTATCTGGTCAAGAAATCCATATGGGTATTTGGTGGAGACGGCTGGGCATATGATATTGGTTATGGCGGACTGGACCATGTACTTGCTTCCGGTGAAGATATAAACATAATGGTATATGATACAGAGGTCTATTCAAATACGGGCGGACAGTCTTCAAAGGCAACTCCGATGGGAGCAGTGGCCAAGTTTGCAGCTTCCGGGAAGAAGGTCAAGAAAAAGGACCTCGGGCTTATGGCGATGACTTATGGTTATGTTTATGTGGCACAGATCGCAATGGGTGCAAGCCAGAAACAGACTTTAAAGGCTATCCAGGAAGCGGAAAGCTATAAGGGTCCATCACTTATAATCGCATATTCACCATGCATAAATCATGGCATATATATTGGTATGGGTAAGACACAGTTAAGGGAAAAACAGGCTGTGGACGCAGGTTACTGGCATCTTTACAGGTATAATCCGCTGCTAAAAGATGGCGGTACAAATCCATTCGTCCTTGATTCCAAAGAACCAAAAGACTCATTTAGGGATTTCTTGATGGGAGAAGTAAGATATGCTTCGCTTACTAAGACATTTCCTGAAATAGCCGAGGATCTTTTTACAAGGGCAGAAAAAGATGCTGCTGAAAAGTATGAAAAATACAATGGACTTGCCAAAGCAGGAAGTGATGCTGCCGGTGATTCAAAATAAACTGACAGCAAAAGCTTTATAAATATTTAAAAGAGCAGTTAAGAAAACTAAAGATTTTAATAGCCTTGACTATGATTAGTATGTATAATAATCTTTTTTAAATAGTGGCTGTATTTTATAATAATTATATAGTCTTAAGCAAATATTTTATATGCAGGAAATATGAGAGAAATAAAAGAAATAGTCGTAATGAAATTCGGGGGAACCTCCGTAGGCGATGCTGATAAAATAAGGAGGGTGGCTGACCGCATTATTGCTTCAAAAGAAGCAGGCAAGCATGTTGTAGTAGCAGTATCGGCTATGGGAGATACGACTGACAGGCTTATTGATCTTGCAGCTGAAGTATCGGATGACCCCTCCAGAAGAGAAATGGATATGCTGCTTTCAACAGGAGAGCAGGTATCGGTAGCCATACTTTCAATGGCTATTCACCAAAAAGGTCACAGTTGCGTATCGCTTACAGGGATACAAGCCGGTATTATTACAGATGATACATATTCAAATGCAAAGATACTTAATATAAAGGTGGACCGTGTCCTCAAAGAATTAAAAAGGGAAAATATTGTAATAATTGCAGGATTTCAGGGAAGTAATAGCCAAGGAGACATAACCACACTGGGTAGAGGAGGTTCTGATACTACAGCTGTTGCCATAGCATCAGCACTAAAGGCAGATTATTGTGAGATATATACTGATGTTGATGGTGTGTTTTCAACGGATCCAAATCTTGTTGAAGAAGCAGCAAAGATGCACTCCCTCTCATATGATGAAATGCTTGAGCTTGCATCTTCCGGTGCAAAAGTGCTTCACTTGAGAGCCGTTGAGTTTGCAAAGAAGCATGATGTGGTGCTTCATGTAAGATCAAGTTTTAATAAAAATGAAGGGACTTGGGTAATGGATGAGAAAAAATTAGATAAAAGATTGGAAAAACCCTTAATAACCGGTGTAACCTATGATACTAACCAGGTGAAGATATCTATATTTGAACTTGAAGATAAACCCGGTGTAGCAGCTTC
>JALHTA010000226.1 GCA_022865545.1 Actinomycetota bacterium
AGAGGAAAAGGGATGTATGGAAGCCGCAGATCCAGATTATGTAGGAAAAACTGCAATTGAGAGGGGATCCACACAAGTAGGGACCCTCGGCTCCGGAAATCATTTTCTCGAAGTACAGGTCATCGACAATATCTATGATAGTAAAGCTGCGGATATTTTAGATCTGGAGGAGGGACAGGTAATTGTCATGATCCACTCAGGTTCAAGGGGACTTGGCCATCAGATATGCAGCGATTATATAAGGGAGATGCAAAAGGCTTACCATAAGTATAATATAGAGATACCTGACCGCCAACTTGCTTGTGCTCCCCTGGGTTCGCCAGAGGCAAAGAGGTATTATGGCGCAATGTCATGTGCAGTAAACTATGCGCTTGTCAACAGGCACTGCCTGGCTCACTGGACCAGGGAGGTCTTTGAAAGAGTATTTAATAAATCTGCTGAATCGCTGGGACTATCTACTATTTATGATGTTTCCCATAATATTGCCCGAATAGAGAAGCATGATATGGGGAAGGGGCCCGTGGATGCATGCGTGCATAGAAAGGGCGCAACAAGATCATATGGCCCCGGACATCCGGATCTCCCCGAACTTTTCCGTGATATTGGACAGCCTGTGATCATTCCAGGGGATATGGGAACAAATTCATATATTCTATCCGGTACTGAAAATGCGATGAAAGAAAGCTTCGGCTCAACCTGTCATGGCGCAGGAAGACTTATGAGCCGCTCAAAAGCCAAGAAGACTATTAATGGCCAGGAGCTGAAAAAACAGCTTGAAGCAGATGGAATAATTGTAGTGGCTGGCAGCATGCAGGGTCTTGCCGAAGAAGCTCCCCAGGCATATAAAGATATAGAGAATGTGGTGGAAGTAGCGGCCAGCGCAGGCCTTTCAAAAAAAGTTGCAAGACTCAGGCCCCTCGGAGTCATCAAAGGGTAAAGGTACTGATGAAGAAATATGTCCTTAAAAAAATAAGTACAGAAAGTAAAATAGATTATAAGATAGATTATGAAGATAAATTAAATAATGCCCAGCTGGAGGCAGTGACCAGGCAAAAAGGCCCCATGCTTGTTATTGCAGGAGCAGGAAGCGGCAAGACCAGAACCCTGGTATATAGGGCAATAAGGCTTATCGAGGATGGAATAAACCCTGAGAATATATTGCTGCTGACTTTTACCAGGAAAGCAGCCGGGGAGATGCTCAGGAGGGCCAGCAGGCTATTGGACGACAGATGTTCCAATATCTCGGGAGGAACCTTCCATTCTTTTGCTAATATGATACTCAGAAGATATGCAAAGCTTATAGGATTTGCCAGTAATTTCTCAATCCTTGACCGTAAGGATGCAGAAGATGTGATAGGTCTTGTCAGGACGAATATGGGTTACCACAAGAGCAAGGAACGCTTTCCCCATAAAGAGACAATATCAGATATTATCAGTAAGGCCCTTAATAAGGATTGTCCCATTGAGAAGGTACTTAAAGAGGGATATCCTCATTTTGCCCAAAACTCAAAAGATATAAAAAAGATCCAGAAGGAATATTCTTCCTATAAAAAAAACAGGTCCATCATGGATTATGATGATCTTCTTGTATATCTTGAAAAGCTGCTTTCTTCAAATGAGGAGATAAGAGGCAAGCTCTCAAATTTTTACAGGTATATAATGATCGATGAATTTCAGGATACAAATAAACTCCAGGCAAGGATCGCTTATTCCCTTGCTTCAAATCATAAGAATATAATGGTGGTAGGGGATGATTCCCAGAGTATATATTCCTTCCGCGGGGCAAATTTTAAAAATATAATGGACTTTCCTAAAAAATATAAGGATGCACGCATCATAAAACTTGAACAGAATTACAGGAGTACCCAGCCTATCCTTGATTTTACCAATGAAATAATCAGATTTGCAAAAGAGAGCTACCGCAAAACCCTTTATACAAAGAAAGAAGGAGAGCAGAAACCTGTATATATCGAATCACAGGATGATAATTATCAGTCAAAGTTTATAGTCCAGAGAATATTGGAACTGAGGGAAGAAGGTGTACCCTTAAATGATATTGCGGTACTTTTCAGGAGCAGCTGGCATTCGATGGATCTGGAGATAGAGCTAATGAGCCATAATATTCCATTTGTGAAATACGGTGGGCTTAAATTTACTGAGGCTGCGCATATAAAGGACATACTTGCATATCTTAAGGTAGCATATAATCCTATGGATTCCGTAAGCTGGCACAGGATACTCCTTCTTATAGAAGGCATAGGGCCCCAGACCGCTTTCAATCTAATAGGAGGTATTGTAGATGATGGAAGGGGTATTGATTATTTAAAGGAAGGTTCCTATTTAAACAGGAAATATTCCGGAGATCTTGAAAAACTTTATTCGACCCTCGAAATGATATCAGGGACAAAATCCCCTCTTCCAGACAAGGTAAAAGCTGTGCTCGGCATATACGATCCTATAATGAAGGAAAAATATGATGATTTTAATAAAAGGGTAAATGATGTTAATTCCCTTGAGATAATAGCCCAGAGATATAAGGAACTTGAAGATTTCCTTGTGGACCTGACACTTGAGCCACTGGATGAGAGGCAGACCAGGACTGAACCCGAAGACAAAGATGAGGACAAGCTCATACTTTCTACAATCCATTCTGCAAAAGGGCTCGAATGGCATACTGTATTTATTATCTCCCTTATTGACGGATATATTCCCTCCACCTATGCACTTTTTACTGCTGAGGAAATAGAAGAGGAGAGGAGGCTTCTTTATGTTGCGGCTACAAGGGCAAAACAAAATCTTTATCTTGTAAAACCCGATATAAAGAGTGTAGGGGGCAATTATTATGAGAGGACCTACCAGAAATTGACCGAAGTCTCAAGGTTTTTAAGTGATGGAAAGATCCTTGATGATTTTGTGGAGAAATGGGCCCTCGCTGATGAATGATTATTCCTGTAATGGAAGATATTTGGTATTCTAAATCATTTCTATAAAAATTTTAAGTTAAGTGAAGATATGCTCCACAATCAAGACAACTATAGTAGAAATGTTTATTCTTGCAGTTTATCCCTAAACCAGTTTTAATAAATTAATACTGTATTTTTAATAATAGAGGAAAGGATCCGGTATGCCAAAAACCTTATCTTTATTCTTTGGAATCCTTCTTATAATCTTTGGGGCGCTTTCTTTTTATGGATACC
>JALHTA010000227.1 GCA_022865545.1 Actinomycetota bacterium
AAATCCCATAGGCTGCTGGAATTGCCAGTAAAAAGTAAATCCACCCTATTCTCTTAAGTACAGCTATTTTATTTCGAATCAAAAAGATGATAATTAAAAATAGATTATTTACGATACCAAGAATAAAAAAAAGATTTTCTAACATTTAAACCAAACCCTTCTAATTTTAATTGTCTCTAAATTATAGAATAAATAATTCTTTAAGAGCCTTTAAAAAAAGGTTCGAAATTTCGCAATCCGGGGCAGCAAGCCTACACTATATCTAAGATGTCTAAAAAGTATAAGAAAAAATTAAGCTATTTGATATAAAAATAATATAAAAGTGATTTTCCTATCAAAATAATAGGAAATTTCTAATATTAGATATAGGAGCTTTAGCTCTATATTCAATATCTTTGCTGCTGGACTTGAAATAATAGCAAGGTTTTTATTCGAAAAATACTTTCAATAATAAAAATATTTGGTTAATATAAATAGCACAATACAATATGTAGAGTAGATATAATATTTATAT
This sequence comes from Actinomycetota bacterium, assembly GCA_022865545.1. GTDB lineage: Bacteria > Actinomycetota > Humimicrobiia > Humimicrobiales > Humimicrobiaceae > M55B120. The sequence goes on from JALHTA010000227.1 coordinate 515, forward strand.
ATACACTTATAATAAAAGTTCAATATGAAAAAATGTAATTCCTGCGGAGAAATAAATAAAGATAATTCCCAATTTTGTATTAAATGTGGAAAGCAGCTCTCAAATTTTACCCCTTTATGCCCAAACTGCAAAAGTATAATTACGCCAGATGATGTATTTTGCAATAAATGTGGAAAAAGCATTATAGAATCTGGTTCAAAGCAAGAAGCAGCAAAGATAGAAACATCCAAATACATAAAAAAACCTGTTGTAGAAACGGGAAGAAACCGCAATTTTAAAATTTTTATGGGATTGATCGGTGGTTTTGTAACTGTAGCAATAATAGTAGTATTGCTGGTTTTTGTAGTAGATATTGGTAACTTAACTAATCCTTTTAAATCCATAACAGAAGCGGAAGAACCTAAAGAAGATGGCTTAGAAGAGACTGCCAAGGAAGAAGAGGATGAAAATCCCTTTAATACAAATATTAGTAGTAGCTTTACCTTTGATAATACAGCGAATGATTTGATTTTTACTAGTGAAGAGGACCTTTTGCCAGAAGTTTATAGTATTACTCCAACCACTGGTACTGTAGGAACCATGATTCAGATTACAGGCAGCAATCTTACAAATTCTGGTTTTAAGAATGCAACAATTGGTAAACAGGAACTGATTATAAGCTCAGCATCAAGTGATATGATAGAACTGTATGTTTCAAATAATGCTTTGACTGGAAATATAGTATTAGACTTTGGCGATAAAACAATTGATGCAGGTGAATTTAAGGTATTACCACAGGAAAAACAGCTTTTACTGGAAAATGAAATATTGCCAAGCGATGAACCGCAAACAGTATCGACGGAAAATATAGCTGTGACAATCCCAGCGAATGCAGTTGAAAGTTCTAAAACCATAAAGATAGAGGAAATCGCAAATCCACATCCTATAAACCTACCCCAGTCTGCACAGTGCACGTCGTTTTCAGTAACACTTGGTGACATGCATCAGTTCAACGATATCATCACAATCGAATATACGATTCCAAGCGATGCGCAAGGTGAACCGTCTGCTGCTTATTTTAACGAAGAAACTTCACTATGGGACACGCTGCCCAGTGAAATTATTAACGGTAAATTATACATTTATACGAACCATCTTACAGATTTCTTGATTTTTTATTGGGGAAAGTCGATATATTCTTCAGGTGGATTTTTTAAGATATATTATCATACTGATGATGTTACGAAATTTGCAGGTAGCATGGATGAATTAGCGATTAAGGTTGGAGATGCATTAGAAAAGATAAAAAAGGATTATGAAGCGAAAATCCCAGCAGGATATAGAGAAGATTTTTCTTTTATGGGATTCACTGATTCCATGGATGTGTATATTGATAGTGATTATTTTGCTGCAAAATATAATGCGCTTACAAATAACCTTGTTATGCCTACGGAATATACAGATATTGATGATTTTGAAACTGTACTGGCCCATGAATTTTTTCACTCATATCAGGATACTGTTTGGAATGAGATTATGGTTGTAGGTACGATGGGAAGAGCGGAGAATCTATGGGCGGTAGAGGCAATGGCAGAGCTTGTAGCATATGAGATTGCATTTCCTGAAAAAAAAAGACAGCGCGATATTACTGGTGGTATTTCATCCAAAAGCCCGTTTAATACATTCGATGAAGGTCATGAGTACAGCATGTCTTGCTACTTAAGCTATTTGTTGAAAAAGACAAACAGCACACCTGAAGAGTTGTGGATACATGTTGCTAGTAGCGACAAGTATCTTATCGAAAACTCAATCAATGAGTTTTTCGGAAATAAATCAATGGATTTTATCTCCCTTGCAGCAGAATATACTGAGTTTTGGAGGGAGGTTTTGGGTAATTCTGATGTAGTCAAACAATGGGAATTATTCCATCAATTCGAAGGTAGAATCGTAGAATTCAAAGCAAATGATCACCTTGGATATTTTATGTATCAGACTCCTGAAACCGATACGATTGCTTTTGCTATGTTTATAGTAAAAGGCTATGGAGAAAACGTAAATAGTCGCATTTTCAATGTGGAAACTATGGATGTTAGTAAAAATAGTGTTTGGAGTACCCAGATAGATGGAACTGATAAAATTAGTAGCATAAATCCGTTAAGAATTCCCGGTGGGCATTGGTGGAACCACATGTCTACAACCAGTGAATCACCTTCTGGATATTATGAAAGATACGAATTTAAAAAAGGAAGTGAGTCCATAGTTTTAATTGGTCTAGATTCCATGCTTAAAAATGAATTATCGGGCGTTGTAATAAGTGAAATACAAGCACAATGTAAGCCTGCTAAAATTGAGAATGCATCTGTGGGCAAAGAGTATGAGTTTGAGTTCGCGTTCAAAGATATTTTTGCAAACGTCACTAATGTCGTCATAGAGGTTGATTTTGGCGACGGCGAAGTTAAAAGCTATAGTAAAACTAATGAAAACGGGGAGCTTAGCGGTACCGTAAAACACACATATGATAATCTTGTGGATACGGCGGTTAAATGCTCGCTTTTTGACTCAACCCAAACGGACAAGGAGCTGATAGCTCAAATTATTATACCTGTGCTGGTAGATGTGCAGGCTATAGTATTTATAAATCCTAACCCTGTAACTCTTGGAGAGGCAGTAAGCTGCAGTACGAATATCACAAATGACGACTATACGTACAAATGGGATTTAGGCGATGGAACAAAACTAGACGAAGTAGGATTATATAAAACAGAATATATCTACAACCTTGAAGGTATGTACCCCATAAGCGTAGAGATTTATGATGGGAAGGATGAGCTTGTAGGCAAGGCTACACAAAATATAACGGTTGCTCTGCCGGAGGTCATCACTCCATCCAATGAGGGGATTGTGGGTACATGGATTTATCAGTCAGATACAGCCATTTATTCACTTAATTTTGCTGTAGCTTATACGGTTTCAACATTTGTGCTTAATAGTGATGGTACATGTTCTTATGAATATCTACCTGTCATTTTGCGTGAACCGACTAACTATATTGAAGATGCAGAAAGGATTAATCTTTTGAATACGTACCCCATACGTTATCCAGGGATGGCAGTACCTGAATATGAAAGTGGACAGGGTACTTATACCTATTTGGGAAAAGGTAACTATTTTGAGGAAAATAAAGTAGGTGTTGCGACGATTCTGTTAACTACTGCTTCCTCACAATATGAATATTATGATTCCATCTTCTTACGTGATGGTAAACTGATTTTCAGTAGTACGGAGTTTACTAAAAAGTAGAAATTGTAGATAGCTACTTTGTGAACAGATATAAAGGAAGACTAAATTATGAATAGTTCCATTTTAATGGAAGGCGTTGACGAAAAAGATTATAAAAGAGCGCAAAAAAGAGTAGCTGATATTAAAAAATTTTATAGCGATTTGATAGGTTATGTAGTAATAATTACAATCTTGTTTATTATTGATCTCTTCACTACTCCAGGAGAATGGTGGTTCTATTGGGTAGCTTTGATCTGGGGTATTTTAGTTATCCTGCATGCCGTAAAGGTTTTTGCTTTCCGCAGTCTTGATAGCAAGAAATGGGAAGAGGATAAAATAAAAGAGATACTGGATAAGGAAAAACAGTAATCCTATAAATATGTGAGTTGCGATAAATTAAGATAGATAAATAATAAATAGTTTAAAACATGAGGAAAAGGAGAGTAAAATGACTGAAGAGAATAATGCATCCGGACCTTGCCTGGATAAGAAAAAAAGAAAGAAAGACTATGCCAATTCTGGAATGGTAGGTTTTGGCTATTTTGTGGCTTTCATTGCTGCAGCAGTCTATTTTATTCAACAGGCAGAAACTTTCTGGATGGGTCTTCTTGGTTTATTAAAGGCCATTGTCTGGCCGGGATACCTGATCTATTATCTGTTGGATTTTCTCAAACTTTAGAGGATAACCAGAAAAAGTTTCGCCCTTATCAATAACTGTGAAATATAATAACAAAACCTTATAAAGTGCTGCACCTGATTTTTTATATAAAAATACAATTCTTAACTAAAAATATATAAATTATTACATTTTGCTGATAGTTTACTTATCCCTTTTTATAACATATTATTCTTATATTTTTCTTAATATAAAAAATAAACATTTGACAAATATATATATAATAATCATACTTAAGCTTCTCTTTCGTTTAATGATATTTTGCTAAGAGTAAAGGTTCTTCTGATACCTCTTTAAAAATATTGTCAAGCATAGGGAAAAAGTAATATTTTTTAAGGAGGAAAGAATGGAAGGCAAAAAGCTATATGTAGGCAACTTCAAGTACAACACCACAGAGGAGCAGCTTAAGGAATTATTCGCTGAGTACGGAGAGGTTGTAAAGATAGACATAATCGGAGACAAAGGTTTTGGATTTGTTGAGATGTCGGATAGTTCTGAAGCAGAGAAAGCAAAAGAAGCTTTAAATGAAACAGATCTTGATGGACGAACATTAAGGGTTGATGAAGCCAAACCACAGAAACCAAGAACTGATAGAAGATACTAAAGCATAATTGTCAGCATACAGGCTACATTATGACCTGTATGCTGATTTATTTTCAATCAAATCCCACCTTAAAAATTTTTGAGTCCCTGTTTAATAATAGTAGACAACTAGTCATTATTATCGTATTTAGGGATTGTTATGGATAAAAATTAACTTTCTATATAATCTTTTAAAGCCTTACTTCTGTTTGGATTTCTTAGTTTATTTATGGTTTTAAATTCTATTTGTCTAATTCTTTCTCTGGTAACCTTAAATTCTCGACCGACCTCTTCGAGAGTCCTGGGGTGCCCATCATATAATCCAAACCTAAGTTGGATAATTCTTCTTTCTCTATCAGTAAGAGTGCCTAATACTTCCTTCAACTGATCCTGTAACATTGCAAACGAGGCTGCATCTGCAGGCTTTTCAATTACCGAATCTTCAATAAAATCTCCCAAGTGGCTATCACCTTCTTCACCTATAGGAGTTTCAAGCGAAACTGGGTGCTGGCTTATTTTAATTATTTCTCTTACTTTTTCTGGTGTAAAATCCATCTTTTCAGAAATCTCTTCAGCTGAAGGATCTCTTCCAAGTTCTTGGACCAATTTCCTCTGGACTCTTATTAATTTATTAATATTTTCTACCATATGAACCGGTACCCTGATGGTCCTGCCCTGATCAGATATAGCTCTTGTAATACCTTGCCTTATCCACCAGGTAGCATAAGTAGAAAATTTGTAACCTCTTCTGTAATCAAACTTTTCTACTGCTTTAATCAGACCCAGATTACCTTCCTGTATAAGATCTAAAAATAACACTCCTCTGCCCACATACTTTTTTGCAATGCTTACCACCAGTCTGAGATTTGACTCTACCATTATTTTTGTCGCATCAGCATCCCCAGCTTCAATCCTTTTTGCTAATTGTACTTCTTTAGAGGCATACAGTAGATTTACCTTGCCAATCTCTTTAAGATACATCCTTATAGGGTCAATAATTGGGGACCTTATATTAAGATCCAGTTTTTCATTCAACAGAGTCTTTTTTTTGTTTTTATTTTGTAATTCTTTGTCAATGCCATCTTCTTTTTCATCTATTATATCTATTTCTAATTTATCAATAGTATTGAAGATATTTTCAATCTGGTCCTTAGACAACTCCTGGTCTGATAGAGTATCAATAATCTCTTCATAGGTAAGCATTCCGTCTGATTTACCTTTTTCTAATAGTATCTTTACTTCTTCAATTTCAAAATCTGTTTTTCTTGTAATTTTGAATCACCCTGATCTTTATAAATAATTCAGTGTTTAATATTTGATAATAACTAGTTAAAACTTTTTCTTAATCTTCTTAGTTTTGAATTTAGATCATCTTCTAACAATCATCTTAAGAAAAGTAGACAAGCATGAGATAGAAAAAATGCTCATTTAAATTTGAAAGTTAGCCGAAAAAGAAGATTATTTATATATACCTTATCCAATAACAAACTTTACCAACTTTTTATATAGTATAACATAAAGGCATCAATACCGGGTTACTATTTTGAAAGACATCTTTTTCACGCTGTAGAAACTCGCTAAATCTTC
>JALHTA010000228.1 GCA_022865545.1 Actinomycetota bacterium
AAATGAAGGGACTTGGGTAATGGATGAGAAAAAATTAGATAAAAGATTGGAAAAACCCTTAATAACCGGTGTAACCTATGATACTAACCAGGTGAAGATATCTATATTTGAACTTGAAGATAAACCCGGTGTAGCAGCTTCGCTTTTCAGGAAATTTGCAGAAAATGATATAAATATTGATCTTATCGTACAGAATGTAAGTGAAAAAAACCAGGCATCAATATCGATAACTATAAAAAATGAAGATCTTTCCATTGCAAAAAAGGTCCTTGATGAACTTGATCAAAAACATGTGGAGATAGATCCGGATATATCGAAGATCTCAATAGTCGGTGCAGGGATGCAGACCCATCCAGGAGTGGCTGCAAGGATGTTTGAGCTGCTTGCAGAGAGGCAAATAAATATCGAGATGATCTCAACATCTCCCATCAGGATCTCATGTGTTATAAGGAAAGCAAATGCAAGGGAAGCAGTAAAAGTCCTTCACCAGGGCTTTGATGTTGATTGATGTTATTTACAGGTGAATTTTTAAAAAGATCTATTAGCGGCAGGGTGATTTAAATGGGTAGTAAAGAATACAATATAGCTATTGCAGGGGTAACCGGTGCAGTGGGAAGAGTTTTTCTTTCAATACTGGAGCAAAGAAAATTTCCCATTAAAAACCTTATACCTCTTGCTTCACACCGTTCAGCCGGAAAGACGATCACTTTTGCAGGCGAAGAAATCGAGGTCAGGGAACTTAACGCGGATTCTTTTAAAGGAATTGATATAGCCCTGTTTTCAGCAGGGGCTTCAAGATCAAAAGAATATGCAAAATATGCAGTGGACAGCGGAGCAGTAGTTATTGACAATAGTAGTGCATTCAGGCTTGATGATGATGTTCCCCTTATTGTTCCTGAAGTCAACCGCAGGGACATAGACGGCCATAAGGGTATAATAGCCAATCCTAACTGCACAACCATTATAATGGTTGTTGCCATTAAGCCGGTATATGATATTTCTCCTGTGAAAAGGATAGTAGTATCTACCTATCAGTCTGTCTCGGGAGCGGGTGCAACCGGTATGACAGAACTTGAGGACCAACTAAGGGAAATAATATGCAATAAGAATAGTAAGGTCATTCCGAAAATATTCCCTGTGCAGATAGCAAATAATGTCATTCCCCATATAGATGTTTTTTATGATAATGGATATACAAAAGAAGAAATGAAAATGGTATATGAGACACATAAGATCATGGGTGATGACAGTATTAAGATATCTGCTACCACGGTAAGGGTGCCTGTTATGACTTCTCATTCAGAATCAGTTATGATAGAAACCGAAGATAATGTTTCTATAGAGCAAATAAGGAAAGCTCTCGAGGAAGCTGAAGGCGTGGTCTTAAAAGATGATTTTGCAAATGAAGTCTATCCCACAACCCTTGATTCCTCCGGTAATGACGATGTCTATGTAGGAAGGATCAGGAAAGATCTATCTGCTGAGAATGGAATAAGTATGTGGGTTGTAGGGGATCAGCTGAGAAAAGGTGCGGCCCTTAATGCTGTCCAGATAGCTGAAGAACTTATTAAATAAGAACAGTAAAAGTCTTAAGTCCGGGACCGTAATATGCCGAATAGGGGACTAATAATATATAATTAAAAGGGACTGGATACACAAAAGCCGGTCCTTTTTATATTTAAGTATCATTTCATTACATCAATATTTACCCGTAAAATCCACCTTCAGGTCCATCAGGTGTTTACTTATCCTTTTGTATTAATTTTTAAGTAAAATCTATAAAAAATTTATAGCGCTCCTAAGACCTCTTCACGGATACGGGATAATGCAAAAAGTGGAAAAGTTAAGCGGGGGAAGAATACGCCTGGGGCCGGGCACTCTTTATGGTGCACTGAGCAATCTCGTGGAAGCGAAACTGATACAACCAGAGGATAGCGTGCTTCGTAGCTCAGTAATATTCAATATATATTTACCATTTCTCATTATTTTAACCATTGTAGTAGTACTTGTGGTATATGCAATAATAAGGATACTCCTCATAATCAAGAGGTTAAAAAAAGATATCAGGCAGTAGTAGGAGATCTATACTATAAGCTGCAGATTCTTTTCAACCTTATTAAGCTCTCTTAAGAAATTCGTATGTGCTATCTCTGACTGTGCACTTAAACTGCTCAATAATTCCCGTTTAGAGAAATTAGAAAATCCATTATAAAAATCTTTTTCCTTGCTTAAATGATCGCTCTCACAGCTGAATGCATATTTTAAAAAGGGCGGAGTTCTAAGGTTCGAAAAATCTTTTAGGAAACTATCATATTTTTCTTCCAGTAGCATTGCATATTCGATCTTTGCATCGATACTTGAATTCTCAGCGTCAAAATTAGCAACAAGTTCATTTATCTCAGGTGAGTGCCTGGTTGTAAGCGTCCTGCAGTCTCTTTTAAATTTCTGCAGGGTCTGGATCTTATTTTTATCACGTTTCTTATCAGTCCTCATAAGCACAAGTACTCCAATAGCAAGCACCACTATGATCGAACTTGTAATTCCGTACAATATGGCAATAGTGAAGAGTTCAAAATCAAGCAAATTCTCGCTTTTTAAAAGGAAGATCAGTAGAGTAGTAACTTCCAGGATAAGTGCCACTACAATCATAATGAAATATTTAACTCTTATAACCTTGTAACCAAAGTCACGGAAATAAATACTAAGTCTTTTTTTTACCGGCATAGAACACTTCCTTATGTAATATTAATATATTAAATAATAATTTTATTAATAATATTATACATATTAACAATAATAAATAATTAATACAATATAATTTAATACTATATATAAATATAAAATTATATATATAATTTTATAAACAACTTTTTAATAGAAAAAATAATTTATAATATAAATATATAATATATAAGTTATTTAATTTATTAAATAGTAAACTATTTAATACACAGATGACGTGTGTTTTATAAACAATAAGGTTTGACCGGCCGGTTCTATGTCTGGTCCTGTGTCCTGTCCTTTAATAGAGTCTATTTATCGGTCTTTCTCCTGAGCTCGGAGATCCTATTTATCCTGTTTAGCAGATCTTTTTCAAAACCCCTCCCGGACGGGCAGTAATACTTCCTCCCGGCAAGTTTTTCCGGCAAATATGTCTGGCCCGCTACGGCTCCTTCAAAGTTGTGATCATATTTATAACCCTTTCCGTATCCGGCTTCTTTCATTAGCCCGGTCGGGGCATTTCTGATATGATGGGGAACAGGAAGTGAGAGGAATTCCTTAATATCACTAAGTACTTTTTTATATGTTGTATAGAGTGAATTAGATTTAGGTGAAAGGGCAAGATAAACGGCAGCCTCAATTATTGCGAGGTAACCTTCCGGCGGTCCGATAAATTCGAATGACTGCTTGGCGGCTATTGTCATCTGCAGGGCCCTGGGATCTGCCAGTCCGACATCTTCAGATGCAAATCTGACCATCCTCCTTAATATATAGAGCGGGTCCTCTCCGCCTTCAAGCATCCTCAGGGTCCAGTATACGGCGCCATCGGGATCGCTCCCCCTGAGGCTCTTATGGAGCGCTGAGATCAAATTAAAATGCTCTTCTCCGTGCTTATCATAAAGCAGGGCTTTCCTCTGGGTAACATTTTCTACAGTCTTCCGGTAGATGACTACTGGTTTATTTTTCCTGATGGTAGATTTTGCGCCGGTTTTTATAGCTTTGTCTTTGCTGGCATCAGTTGTAGCGGTTTTTTGAAGAGACGCGTCCAGTGAGAGCTCCAGGATATTGTATGCCATCCTTGAATCCCCATCAGAAACCCTTGAGATGAAATCCAGTGTTTTATCCTCAATCCCGGCATTGTATTTACCGAGTCCATTATCTTTATCGCTCAATGCACGTTTAAGAAGTATCTTTATATCTTCATCCGAAAGTTTTTCAAGTATATATGTCTTTGCCCTTGAAAGGAGGGCCGAGTTTACCTCAAATGATGGATTTTCAGTTGTGGCTCCTATCAGGGTTATGGTACCGTTTTCTACATATGGCAGGAAAGCATCCTGTTGAGCCTTATTGAAGCGGTGTATCTCATCGATGAAGAGTATTGTCTTTATGCCTCTTGTCCTGAGCTCATGACCCGCTATCTTCATTATATCTTTTATCTGCTTGATGCCTGATGAAACAGCTGAAAAGGAAATAAACCTGCTTTTTGTCCTGTTTGCTATGATTCTTGCAAGGGTTGTCTTGCCTGAGCCAGGCGGGCCCCAGAAAATAATTGAGTGAAGACGGTCACTCTCTATAATGCTCTGGAGAACATTACCTTTACCAATAAGATGCTCCTGTCCGACAAATCCATCAAGACTGGACGGCCGCATCCTGTCAGCAAGTGGAATCCCAGAGATTACTTTTTTTGAAATATCGGAATTGAAATCATCAAAAAGGGTCAAAGTCTATCCTTCAATCGTTTTGACATAGATCTTTCGGCTTCTGGGTCCATCGAATTCACAGAAAAAAATACCCTGCCAGGTACCGAGAACAAGACTGCCATCCTCTATTATTATAGTAAGGGTCGTCCCTATTATGGAAGATTTGACATGGGAGTCTGAATTACCTTCTGCATGGTTGTAGTTTTCACTTCTTGGCACCATGGTTTCCAGCTTTTTTATAATATCAAGCTTAACAGAAGGATCTGCATTTTCATTTATAGTAACACCCGAAGTGGCATGGGGTACATAAAGACAGCAAATTCCGCTCTCGATCCTGGACCTGGAGACAGCTGCACTGACTTCTGCAGTTATATCGATTAAATCATTACGTTTGCTTGTGTCGAATTCTAGAACTTCTAGCATTAGCAACCTTTCCTGTATAGAGAGTAATAGTAGTAAGTAAAATTTTACTTGTAATCTTGCACTATATTATATATAACATAACAAGATGAATAAAGGGATAAAAAGGTGTTACCGTCTTAAATGACAAGTAGCAAATCAAATCATATTACATCAAAAGTCATATCAAATATTTCACCGGAGGCAATTAGGTTATTGGGACCTGAAAAAACAAAAAAACAAGATCTGGCAATATCTAAAAAATATACGGTAGTGGGTATAGGAAATGCAATAGTGGATATATTGGCCAATGTAGACGAAAGATTCCTTGACGTGCATAAAATGGAAAAAGGAATGATGCAGCTGATCGATGAGGACGGTATTGCGAGCCTCCATAAGAAAATAAGGGCCGAAAAGCAGGCTTCCGGAGGATCTGCAGCAAATACTATCGCTGGGCTTGCCTCGCTTGGGCATACGACAGCATTCATAGGGAAAGTAAAAGATGATGAGCTTGGCCGGACCTTCGAGAAGGGGTTGAATGATATAGGTGTGATTTACTGCACCAAAAGGGCATCGGAAGGAAACTCTACTGCATGTTGTGTCGTTCTTTCGACTCCAGATGCGCAGAGGACCATGAATACCTGCCTGGGAATATCAGGCACTCTTGGTCCGGAAGATATTGATGAAAAAATTATCTCCGAAGCGGGCATAGTATATCTAGAGGGTTATCTCTGGGATACAGAGCCTGCAAAAGCAGCTTTTAAGAAGGCTATAAATATTGTAGGAAAAGTAGGCGGGCAAGTAGCGCTCAGCCTGTCCGATTCATTTTGTGTCCAAAGGCACAGGGCTGAATTTCTAGAACTGGTACAGGATCATACAGATATACTTTTTGCAAATGAGGATGAGATCAAGAACCTTTTTGAGGCAGCTTCATTCGAAGAAGCATTAAAGTCATGTGCCGGGTATAATAATATTTTTGTACTGACGAGGGGTGAGCTCGGCTCGGTTATTATCCATGGAAAAGAGTATTATGAAATAAGTCCGGAAAAAGACATAAAAGTATTGGACACAACCGGGGCCGGTGATATGTATGCTGCCGGTTTCCTGCATGGTTATATAAATAAAGAAGACCTGGCTATATGCGGGAGAATGGGAAATATTACAGCAGCAGCTGTAATCGCGCATTTTGGAGCAAGACCGGAGATATCCCTTGCACAGGTCCTTGAAGAAAAATTAAAAGAAAATCATACCGGAAGGAAAAATAATGTCTGAAAAAGCTGGAGCAGAAATAGGGGTTTTTGGAGGATCAGGTTTTTATTCATTTCTTGAGGACACTACAGAGATTGATATAAAGACACCTTATGGTGACCCGTCAGACAAGGTCGTGACGGGGGAAGTCAGAGGCAAAAAAGTCGCTTTCTTGCCAAGACATGGGAAAAATCATGACCTGCCCCCTCATATGATAAATTTTAGGGCAAATATCTATGCCATGAAGGAGCTAGGCGTAAAATATATCTTTGGACCCTGCGCCTCGGGAAGCCTTCAACCCCATATAAAACCCGGGCAATTTGTAATATGCGACCAGTTTGTCGACAGGACCAAAGGACGCAAGGATACTTTTTTTGACGGTCCCAAGACTGTACATATAGCTATGGCACAGCCATATTGTCCTGATCTCAGGAAGATCGTCATAGAAAGCGCAAAAGAACTTGATATAGACCATCACCCGAAGGGTACGGTTGTCATTATCCAGGGTCCCAGGTTCTCTACGGTAGCTGAGAGCAAATGGTTTGCTTCGCAAAAGTGGGAAGTGATAAATATGACACAATATCCTGAGAGCTATCTGGCAAGAGAACAGGAGATATGCTATGTGAACATATCGCTTATAACCGATTATGATGTCGGACTCGAAGGACATCCGGGTATCGCTCCGGTAAACATGGAAGAAGTTGTAAAAGTATTTAATGAAAATAATGAAAAGTTAAAGAATCTTCTTTTTAAAGCTATTGAGAAGATACCTGAAGGAAGGCAGTGTATCTGTTCAAGGGCATTAAAGGATGCAATAATAAGCTAGATAATATGAAAATAGTAATAGCATCAGATAAATATAAAGGCAGCCTCTCCGCACTGGAAGTCTGCCAGGTAATAGGTAGGACCATAAAAGAGCTGGCACCGGATCTTGAAGTTGTCTTAAGTCCGATGGCTGACGGCGGCGATGGTACGGTAGAAACACTGATAGAGAGCCTTGAAGGAAAGCTCGTAGAGCTTAAGGTAAAAGGCCCCCTTGGAGAGCCAGTAAAGGCCAGATTTGGAATTATAGGCAGCAGCACTGCAGTAATAGAGATGGCATCGGCTTCAGGTCTTGTCCTTGTACCAGCCGGTAAACGAAATCCTATGGAAACTACGACATTTGGCACCGGGGAACTTATCTTAAAAGCTATTGATATGGGAAGTAAAAAGATAATAGTCGGTATAGGCGGCAGTGCGACAAATGATGGTGGTATGGGAATGGCCCAGGCCCTTGGCTACAGACTGCTTGACTCTAACGGTGATCTATTAGGTTTTGGGGGGAAAGAACTTGCAAGGCTTTCAAGTATAGATGATGCAGGTATTAACAGTAAGCTTCTATCGACAATTATCGAAATCGCAAGTGATGTAGATAATCCCTTATACGGTAAAAAGGGAGCTGCTTATGTTTATGGTCCCCAAAAAGGAGCCGGTCCGGAAATGGTAAAGAACCTTGATGAGGGATTAAAAAATTATGCACAAATAGTAGCCAGGGACCTCAAAAAAGATATTGCCGGCCTTCCGGGTGCCGGGGCAGCAGGAGGGCTCGGGGCAGGACTTGTGGCATTTGCAGGGGGGGTATTAAAACCAGGGACTGATATAGTGATAGAAACAACCGGTCTTGAGGATAAAATAAAGGATGCGGACCTTATTATAACTGGCGAGGGAGCAATGGATGACCAGACTTTTTATGGCAAAAGTGCCTATGGGGTCGCAAAGCTTGCCTCAAAGTACGGTATTCCGGTAATCACCATAAACGGATCTGTACTTTCAAATAGAAGTAATATAGATGAAAAAAACTCTTCACTTTTTAGTGGAAATTTTTCTATAATAGATAGGCCCATGAGTTTGGAGGAAGCGATAAGGGATGCTGAAGAGCTCCTTTCGGGTGCAGCGGCTGAGATAATCAGCTTTTACCTGAGGATCGCAAAGTAAAAGAATAATATAATAAAATGATTTAATAAGGATTTAATCGGAGGTTTTAAAATGAAACTGATCGGCGGAGTAGAGATCGATAGTATTGAAAAAATAGCAAGCGGCAAGGTAAGGGAGATGTTTTCCTTTAATAATGAACTCCTTATTGTCACTACTGACCGCATCTCTGCATTTGATTATATACTTGATTCCCTTATTCCTGTTAAAGGCATAGTGCTTAACAAAATATCAAATTTCTGGTTTAAATATTTAAAAGACATAATCGAAAATCATTTAATTGAGACAGATGTAGAAAAATTCCCAAAGTTTTTAAAAAGACATAAGGAAACACTGAAGGGAAGGTCCGTAATAGTAAAGAAAGTTAAAATATTTCCCATAGAATGCGTTGTAAGGGGATATATTACCGGTTCAGGCTGGGAAGATTATTCAAAGACCGGCAAAATAGGGGATCTTAAGCTTCCAAAGGGTCTAACGAAATGTGATAGATTGCCCGAGGTTATTTTTACGCCTTCCACAAAGGAAACATCCGGACATGATGTAGCCATTACAATAAATAAGGCAAAAAGGATATTTGGTGCAGATATAATAAATACTCTGCAGGCCAAGAGCATTGAACTATACCTTAAAGCTTCTGAATATGCATTGAGGAGAGGCATTATAATTGCTGATACAAAATTTGAATTCGGAGTGACATCTGATGATAAAATAATACTTGCCGACGAAGTGCTTACACCTGATTCCTCAAGGTTCTGGCCGCTTGATGAATATGAAGCGGGCAGGGACCAGCACAGCTATGATAAGCAGTACGTCAGGGACTATCTGCTGTCTACAATATGGGACAGGAATTCAAAACCGCCAAAACTTCCTGAAGCTATAGCCAGGAAGACATCAGAGCGTTATATTGCAGCATATGAGAACCTGACTGGTCAGAAATTTGAGAGCTAATGGGGGATAAGACGATCAATTGATAATAGATGTAGCCCTTTCAAATAATTTTGATCCGGAAAGTCTAAAAGTCGATATAGAAAATTCGGTTTGTGCTGTAATCGACGTCATAAGGGCCACTTCGACTATAGTTGCTCTTTTTGGAAGTGGTGTAAAAAGCATTATAGTAGCCGGTACGCTTGATGAGGCATACTCTCTCAAGAAGGCTTTCCCGGACAGGCTCCTTTGCGGAGAAAAGGGCGGTCTTAAACCGGATGGCTTTGATCATGGTAATTCACCCCTGGAATTTTCCACCCTGGAACTTTCGGGGCGCCAGGCAATACTTAAGACTACAAACGGTACTGAAGCTTTTATGAAAGCTACAGGATCCCCTGCGGTATTTTCACTTGCTGCATTAAATTTCAGGAATACGATGGATGATGTCCTTGATAATGCTTTAAAAAATAAAAGGGATATACTTTTTTTATGTTCGGGAGAGATGGGAAAGATCGCATATGACGATGCCTATATAGCAGGTCTTGCAGTAAAGTATCTTCTCTCTAAACCTCATGATTTCATATATAGCGATAGCGCAAAACTGGTCCTCTCAGCAGTAATAGGGGACAGGTCGCTTACTGATGCTCTTTCAAAATCCACACGTGCACAGTCTTTAAGAGGGGTGGGTCTTGGAGATGATATTGCATTCTGCTCAAGACTCAATGGCTATAATCTGACGATCAGGGCCGGAGCTACCGGTGCAGTAAAGAATACCGGTATTGCAGGAAAAGAAAGCTTTATAGAGCTTGCTCTTTATAAAAGATAAATAATTTAATAAATCCTTAAGAAGATCAGTCTTCCCTCTGATCATCTCCGCAGTCTTCAAAATATACACGGCCTTCTACCATTGGAACATCCAGAGAGGATAGCCAGGCATATCCTTTGACTTCGATATCTATCTGAACTACATAGATCCCGGGATTTATTATATCATTTATCAAGACTTCGACCCTGGCTGTCTCTCCCGGTTCCAGGTCATTTGGAAGTACGGAACGCGCAGTCTTGTCATATTCCACAAAGTCGACATCCTGCCCGTAAAAATGATAGCCTATCCTGACTGTATTTGTCCCACTGACCCTCCATGTGAAGTCAGAAGTATTTGTGACTTCTATAGCGACATAATTATCAGCATTACTGCAAAGATAGGAAGGCATATAGCCTGAGAGTTCTGCCCCTAACTGGGCACTCTCAAAATCAACTGCCGCTACCACTTCTTCCTCTAAAGCTTCTGCCAGTTCCTCTATCTCTTCGGTGGTAAGCTCTTCTCCTGTTTTTGATCCGCTATTTTCACCTGATGATACAGCAGCGGGGCTGCAGGATA
>JALHTA010000021.1 GCA_022865545.1 Actinomycetota bacterium
CAGATGATGGTATAGGAATACATATACTTAGTAAATTAAAAGATGAAGAAAGCCTCAAGGGAAATCAATTTCTTGATCTGGGAACATCATCCATGGATCTTGCATATTATTTGAATAATAATATTGCCCGGATGGTAATAATAGACTGCATAAAATCTGACGGTGATGAACCCGGGACACTTTTCAAGATGGGACTTGATGACCTTGTTTCAAAAAAAAAGGAGAATTATTCACTTCATCAATTAAAACTTATTGATTCTATAAAGCTGGTTTCCATTGAGAATGATTTTCCCGAAACTATGATACTTGGCATAGTGCCAAAAGACACAAAAACTTTCTCAGATAAACTTTCAAAAGAACTAACTGGTAGACTGACCGTAGTTTATGGTAAGATATTGAATCTTATAAAAGATTTTTTAAAATAATATAAATTAAAAGCTTTAAATAATATTTAGTAAAATGCATGAATATTCAATCACAAGCTCAATGGTCAATATACTTGAGGATGTCGCAAAGAAAAACAATCTAAAAAAAATATCCAAAGTAAACATCGACCTTAATCCAATAGCTAATATTGAACCTGATTCAATAAATTTTTATTATGAATTTATGACAAAGGATAATAAATTGCTTAAAGGTGCAGAGCTTATTTTCAGTATCCAGAGAATAAAAATTGAATGCAGGAACTGCAGTGATATTTTTAAAATAGATGAGTTTGTACCTAAATGTCCGAAATGCGGAAGCAGTAATATAAAAAATATAAATATTGATGATATAAAAATAATATCAGTTGAGACATAAATTGTAAAAAGGTAATGACTACTGACTATTTCAATGGCGAAATAGTTTAGGAGTATTTTCAAAGGATAAAAAGGTAAATATGAGAAAAGCAGCTAATATTCTTGGGATCGGGAGAGTAGCAGAGGCAGTAAGACTAAGAGGTATTTATCCTTAAATGATATTTTTAGATTTCTTAGGCTATTTAATATAAAATATGGCTATATTTATAGTCTTAAATAAAAAGTATCCGAAAGTTATATTGACTTAAAATGAGGGTACAGATAAAATGAAAATGTTAATTATTATTATTTAAATTACTTGATTTATAGTTGTTTGCACAGTTTTTTAAAATTATTAGCAATAATTTAAAAATTGATTACTGAGAATTGATAAATGATAGATACATATTAAGAATATTGCTAATGATAGTTTGAAGTTTTAATTGTACAGGAGGAATTAGGAATAGTATAAAGATTATATTTTTTAAATTATGCTAAAACAGTAATCATAAAAGTAGCAATTAAAATTAGTATCAATAAAAAAAACTTGTGCGGATAGTTTATAAGTCGGGTATATTTACTCGACTTTTTTTATTTATATAGGAGGAAATAATGGATTGGTGGATAGTTTTAATCATAGCTGGCATTGTTATTGTCGCCGGTTTTTTACTTGGATACTTTTACAGAAAATATATTATTGACACACGAGCAAGCTCAGTCGCTGAAAAAGCAACTACTCTTTTGGAAAATGCAAAGAAAGATGCAGCTAATGTAAAAAAAGAAGCAATAATAGAAGGAAAAGAAGAAATACAGCACCTTAAGGCCAGGACAGAAGATGATATAAGAAAACATAAATCTGAATTAAAAAGAATAGAGGACCGTCTTTTAAACAAGGAAGATTCGCTTGAAAAAAAGTCCAGCTATTTGGAAAATAAAGAACAGTCAGTGAGTCAGAAGACAAATGAACTTGATACTAAGACAAAAAAAATTGATGAAGTGTTAAAAAAGGAAGTATTAAAACTTGAAGCAATTGCAGGGCTGACCAGGGAAGAGGCAAAAGCTATTCTTATGAAAAAATTGGAGGATGATGCCAAATATGAATCAGCTAAAAAATTCAGGGAGATCGAAGCAAAACTCAAAGAAGATTCCGATAATATTGCAAAAAATATCATATCACAATCAATACAGCGATGCGCAATGGATCATGTAAGCGAGACTACGGTATCAGTTGTAAACCTTCCAAGTGATGAGATGAAGGGTAGGATCATCGGAAGGGAAGGACGGAATATAAGGGTGTTTGAGAATCTGACTGGAATAAACATTATAGTCGATGATACGCCTGAAGCGGTAATACTGTCCTCATTCGACCCTGTTAGAAGAGAGATTGCAAGGATTACCCTGGAAAATCTTATTACAGATGGAAGGATACATCCAGCAAGAATCGAAGAGATGTATGAAAAAGCCAGCAAGATAATTAGTAATGAAATAAAACTCGAAGGTGAGCAGGCCATATTCGATACCGGTATTTCAGGGCTTAATCCAGGGATAATCAAAGTACTTGGAAGACTTAAATACAGGACCAGTTATGGACAAAATGTGCTCCTTCATTCAAAGGAAGTATCACATGTTGCAGGCATAATAGCAGCCGAGCTCGGGCTTAATATAAAACAGGCCAAGAGAGCGGGTCTTCTTCATGATATTGGTAAAGCGCTCACACATGATATCGAGGGTTCACATGCTGTAATTGGTGCAGAGCTTGCAAGAAGGCTCAATGAAGATGATGAAATATGCCATGCTATAGAAGCTCACCATAATGAGGTAGAAGTGAAAACTATTCTTGATGTAATAATACAGGCAGCAGACCAGATATCTGGTGGAAGACCTGGTGCAAGAAGGGAAACACTTGAAAGATATGTAAAGAGACTGGAAACCCTTGAAAAAATTGCTACAGAATTTACAGGAATTGAAAAGGCTTATGCCATACAGGCAGGTCGTGAGATAAGGGTAATTGTAAGGCCAGAGGATATAGATGAAGACAGGGCAATGGTTCTAGCAAGAGACATAGCTGACAAAATAGAAAGTGAAATGGAATACCCTGGCCAGATCAGAGTTACTGTTATCAGGGAAAGCCGGGCTATTGAATATGCAAAATAGTTCTGATCTTAATAAATTCCTGGATCAGCTCAATATAAAGGATTCTCTGAGTATTGAAGAAGATCTTGGAAATGGTTATGTAAGATTAAAAATATCAGAGGCAGAGCGTAGACAGGCACTTCAGGATATAAACTGTGTTGAAGATATTATCGTTGAGCTTCTTAGAAACAGCAGAGACGCAGGAAGTAAAAATATTTTTATTGGCACAAAGAAACTGGAAGATAAAAACAGGATAATTAATTTTATTGATGATGGTGCCGGCATACCCCCTAATTTAAAGGACCTTATTTTTGAAGCCAGGGTTACTTCGAAACTTGATAATGGCAAAAAGGATTCTTATGGCTTTCACGGAAGAGGGATGGCTCTTTTCTCAATCAAACTTAATGTAAATGATATAAGGTTATCTTTTTCTGATAGGTCAAAGGGAGCTTCTTTCTACCTTGATATTGATTTAGACAAAGTTCCCGAGAAGAAGGATCAATCCATTATCCCTCAAATCATAAAAATGGACGAGGATGTCAATATAATCGGGGGAGTCAATAATATTATCAAAACCATTATTGAATTTCAACTGCAGAATAAAGATATGAATTTTTTTTATGGAACCCCGACACAGGTCCTTGTCACAATGAGGGAGATCTTTAAAAAAGATAAAAGTCAGGGTATTTATCCTTCTTTTGACGATTGGGAAAAATTAATTAATTTTATAAATCAGAACGATATAAAGATCACGGAAATACCAGTACTAACTGATAATTGCAATTTGATGGGTGAAATAGCCGAGAAGATATTCAATATGAGTATCTCACGGAGGGGAATACAGAGAGTAATTTATAATGAAGTAAACCCCCTTTTTCCTTTAAAGCTTGATCTTTTGAATTATACTATTATTGATGAAGGACCAGAGTCTCAAGGGAAAGAAAGGGCTGGATCAAGTAAGAATGGCAAGAACAGTGATAGAATAAAATTATATGATGAATCGAAACTTGCCAGCAGGTTTAAAGATGAAGAAATAAGATGTATAATTGATGCACTAGAAGAAATGATCAATAAACTTGGTAATAAATATTTCATTTCTACAGGTAAAAACATAGAATTTAAAAGGTCAAACAATATTATAAAATTTATAATCGAGCTAGCAGAAAAAGATTAAGAATGTAGTAATAGCAATATGGACAATAGCATTAAATTATTAAAGGTCTCTTCTAAATCAAAACCGAATTCAGTAGCAGGTGCTATTGCGGGAATAATAAGAAGTGATGGTAAGGTACAGGTACAGACAATTGGGGCGGGTGCCCTTAATCAGTCAGTAAAAGGTGTTGCTATAGCACGCGGTTTTATTGCACCAACTGGGCAGGAACTTATTTGCATACCCTTTTTTAAGGATATTGAAGTAAACGGGGAAGTAAGGACTGCTATTGTATTATCGATCGAATCCAGATAAATCTATTTCTACCTATTTTCAACCTTCAAATTTGTTAACAATGATAATTATTGCGATAAATTAATAATGTAAAAAAGTGCACTATAAGTTATTTCAGAGATAACCTATGAAGCCAAAAAATAGATATAAGATTTAGAGCCAAAAGAAACGAATATGTTAGGGGAATCAAAGATTAATAAAAATTTAGCAAAAAAAGTCTATATTGAAACATTCGGATGCCAGATGAATGAGCATGATACTGAAAGAATGCTTTACCACCTGGAAGAGGTCGGTTATAGTCCATCAGAAAAACGTGATGAGGCAGATATCATAATAATCAATACATGTGCAGTAAGAGAGAAAGCCGCAAACCGGCTTTTTGGACATCTGGGTAATTTAAAACCCATAAAAGAAGCTAATCCCGGCATGCTTATATGCGTCGGCGGCTGTACCGCACAAAATATAGGGGCCGAGATACAAAAAAAATGTCCATTTGTTGATATTGTATTCGGCACACATAATATTTCAGAACTTCCAGGATTAATAGATCAAAGGATAAAAGGAGAAAAAGGCATCTGCTCTATAATAAATGATGGCTTTGATTATGATCTTGATAAAGTGAAACGAATTTCAAGTTTTCAGGCACTTGTGCCCATCGCGACAGGATGCAATAATTTCTGCTCATACTGCATAGTCCCTTATGTCAGGGGAAGAGAAAAGTCTATAGATCCAGAGAGTATTATTAAAAGTATTAAAGAGATAGTATCTGGAGGAGTGATAGAAGTAACTCTTCTAGGACAGAATGTTAACTCTTATGGTAAGGATCTAGATAAGGACATAAATTTTTCAAATCTTCTGGAAAGTGTTTCTGACATTATTGGTTTAAAAAGAATCAGGTTTATGACTTCCCATCCTAAAGATTGTTCCCTTGATCTGGTCAGGATCATTAAGGAAAGAGATAATATTGTCAAACATTTTCATCTCCCCTTGCAGGCAGGTTCAAACAGGATCCTCGAAAAGATGAATAGAAAATATTCAAGAGAGCAATACCTGGATATTATAGATAATATTAGAAATAGTATTAGTAACTCCACTATAACCTCTGACATAATCGTAGGTTTTCCAGGTGAAGAGAGAAAAGATTTTGAAGATACTCTTGATATGGTCCGTAAGGTCAGGTTTGGACGGGCCTTTACTTTTATGTATTCCCCAAGGGAGGGCACAGATGCGTCAAAGATGGAGGACACGGTTTCTTTGGAGGTGAAGAAAAAATGGTTTAGTGAGCTGCTGCAGGTACAGAATCAGATATCCCTGGAGGAAAATGAGAAGTTTTCTGGGATGAAGGTTGAAGTGCTGGTTGAAGGTAAAAGCCATAAAGATGATAAATTACTGGAGGGAAGAATGGAAAATAATATCGTAATAAACTTTGAAGGAAGCGCCGGTCTTATTGGAAAAATAGTCTCTGTCAGAATAGTCCATGTGAGAACCTTTCACATGATGGGGGAGCTTATGAGTTAATTCCTTATAAAAGATATACTCATATGAAAAAAGTATTATGAATTCTTATAAATAAGGCAAAAAGTGAATTGTTTATCAAAAATTAATCAGGCAGGGATACATATATTGAATTAAATATGGAAATACTAAAAGCAAGTGAATTTAAAGAATTTATAAATACCCTCAAAAAGAATTCAATAGATCTCGATCTATTGAAAGATAAAATGCTGAGCCGCAAAAAGATCATAGTAATCTGCGGCCCTACTGGTATTGGTAAAAGTAAGCTTGGTATAAGTATGTCTGGTTTTTTAGGTACAGATATAATTTCTGTAGATTCCATGCAAATATACCGGGGGATGGATATAGGGACCGATAAGATAAATAGTAAAAAATACGGCATTAAGCAATATATGATTGATTTATTTGACCCGGACCACAAACTGACAGTAATGGAATTTAGAAATATAGCAAAACAAATTATAAGCCAGGAATTCATAAAATTCCGGAAGATCCCGGTCATGGTCGGAGGGTCCGGTTTATATATTAAGGCAATCATAGACGATCTGGATAAAGGCCCAGGGGAAGACAAGAAATTTCGGAAAGGTATTGAAGAAGATATTAAAAAAAATGGCTCTAAAAAATATTATGACAGGCTGCTCGAAATAGACATGGACTATGCCTTAAAAATAAGTGAAAACGACAGCAGGAGGATCATAAGGGCGTTGGAAGTATTTCATCTTTCAGGAACCCCTTTTTCCCAATTACAGAAAGCCTGGGACAGGAAGACTGACTACAATGTGACTTTTATAGGCCTTGACAGGGATAGAAGCCAGCTTTATCAGGATATAGAAGAAAGAGTGGAAAATATGTTTGACAGGGGCCTGGTAAGAGAAATTGAAACTCTTATTGAAAAAGGTTATAAAGACTCCTTAAGTCTCAGTCAAGCTGTCGGATACAAGGAAGTACTGGCCTATACTGAAGGTAAAATAGATCTTGATAAATGCAAAGAAGAGGTGAAGAAAAACTCCAGGAGACTTGCAAAAAAACAGATGACCTGGTTTGGACGGGATAGTAGAATTAATTGGATTAGAGTAGATAATTATGATAATATGTTTGACTTAATGCTAGATACTTTGAAGATAATTGATGGGGAATTGTAATATGAAAAGTATTGAATTTTCAAAGCTTAATGGTCAGGGAAACGACTTTATCCTTATAGATTCTTTTACAGATATTATAGATCTTTCATCAATGCAAATTGCATCAATGTGCGACAGGCACTTTGGTATTGGTGCAGACGGGCTAATACTTGTGAAAAATTCTGATATTTGTGATTTTTACATGGATTACTATAATCAGGATGGAAGCAAGGCAGAGATGTGCGGTAATGGTATAAGATGCATGTCAAAATTCATTTATGATATGAAATTAAGTACCAGGGATAAGTTTAGTATAGGTACTCTTGCAGGAGAGAAGATCATAGAGCTTGATTTATTTAATGGATATGTAAGAAACGTAAAAGTTGATATGGGTCCTCCAATATTTAATCCGGAAGATATCCCGGTTGCTATAAAGGGCGGAGAAATATTTGATTACAGATTAAATACACCAGAGAGAGATTTTTTAATAAATTGTATTTCAATGGGAAATCCTCACTGCATTGTTTATCTCGAAGAAAATGATGATCTTGAAAAAATTCCTCTTAATAACTGGGGACTACTGCTAGAAGAACACTCCTTTTTTCCCAATAAGACAAATGTTGAGTTCGTTAAGGTCTTATCAGGCAGTGAGTTAAAAATGAGAGTATGGGAGAGGGGAGTAGGCGAGACCCTGGCTTGTGGCACTGGTGCGTGTGCTGCAGCGGTAAGTGCATTCAAATTAAAAAAGATAACCGGACCGGTGGTTAAGGTAAAAGTGCCTGGCGGCATACTTAATATTATCTGGAAAGGGGGCACGTCCAGTGTCTTTCTTGAGGGGGAAGTGGAACATAGTTTTAATGGAGTATATTTTCTTAAATAAAGGTTTTTAAGATAGCAACAAAATAAATAGAAATGATACACTCATAAATTACTTTTAAGGACTGAGATAGAAGAAATAATAGAAAGGAATTCATAAATGAAAATTGAAGAGTCAAAAAGACTTAAGAAATTACCACGTTATTTATTTGCTGAGATCGCTAAGATCATTAAAGAAAAAAGAGATCAAGGTATTGATGTGATAAGTCTCGGAATTGGGGACCCTGATATTCCCACTCCTAAAGGTATAATAGATGAAATCCAGAAGGAAGTTGAAAATCCGGTGAACCATCAGTATCCTTCAAGTTATGGAATGAGTTCTTTTAATGAAGCTGTTGCGGACTTCTATATGAATAGATTCAATGTAAAAATAGATCCAGCTAATGAAGTCATCCCATTATTTGGTGCAAAAGAAGGTATTGCAAATATAGCATATACTTATGTCGATCCTGGGGATTATGTACTTGTACCAGATCCATCATACCCTGTTTACAGCATTGGTACGATGTTTGCAGGAGGGCAGATACATATTATGCCTATGGAAGAAAAAAATAATTATATAATCGACCTTGATAATATAGATAAAGATATAGCTGCAAAAACAAAACTAATGCATGTAAATTATCCTAATAATCCTACCTCTGCTATTTGCAGTATTGATTTTTATGAGAGATTGGCAGAATTTGCTTTAAAAAATAATATTATTGTGTGCCATGATAATGCCTATTCTGATACTTATTTTGGAGATAACAGCCCGGCAAGCTTTTTAAATGCCGGTGGGTCAAAAGAGGTTGGAATAGAAATCTACTCTCTTTCAAAAACTTTTAATATGACTGGGTGGAGAATAGGTTGTGCTGTGGGGAACAGGGAAGTGATAGGAAGCCTTGGAAAATATAAGAGCAATGTAGATTCAGGTGTTTTTAATGCAATCCAGTATGCGGCAATAAAGGCTTTTAAAAATTATAAGGAATACAGCGGCGAAAACAATAAGATCTATAAAAAAAGAAGAGAGATGGTGACAGGTATCCTCGATAATATAGGAATTGATTATCATAAGTCAAATGCTACCATATATGTGTGGGCAAAAGTCCCTGAAGGTCATACATCAAAATCTTTTGCAAAGCTTGTGCTTGATGAAGCAAATGTAGTTGTGACACCAGGAAGTTCCTATGGTAAATTCGGAGAAGGTTATTTTAGGGTATCACTCACTATTTCAGATGACAGGTTAAAAGAAGCTCTGGATAGAATAGCTGGTACTTTTTAGGCGGCATATCCTGGCATGTATTATTTAAATTAAATATTTTTATGACAAAAGAAAAAGCCCTATTAGTCTTTATTAGCTTTACTCAGAGAATCAAAAGTATCCCATCTAGTAGCGGCTATAGCCTGACTATTGATGAAAATATAGAAGAACTTACTAATTTAACGGTAAGCGCAGGTGCTGAAGTCTTACAGGTACTTAGTTACCGTCAAACAAAACCAAATCCAAAATACTTTATAAGTACCGGCCGGCTAGAAATAATCAAGAATATAATATCTGAGAACGATATTGACCTCATAATCTTTGACGACGAGATAACCCCAACACAGCAAAGAAACTTACAAAGAAAACTTGATATAGGCGTGGTGGACAGAACAGCGCTTATTCTTGATATATTCGCTCAAAGGGCTCGGAGTAGAGAGGGTAAACTACAGGTTGAACTTGCACAGCTAAACTATCTTCTGCCAAGACTTATCGGAAAGGGAATTGAACTCTCAAGACTTGGTGGCGGTATTGGTACGAGGGGTCCAGGGGAGACACAACTTGAGGTTGACAGAAGAAAGATAAGAAATAAAATAAGTGTCCTGGAAAAAAAGATCAAACAGATCTCTACTCAAAGAGACACACAAAGAAAAAGTAGAAATGATAATATTTTCCAGGTTGCTCTTGTAGGATATACTAATAGTGGTAAATCCACACTTTTGAATTCATTGACAAAGTCAGATGTAGAGGCAAAAAATATGCTTTTTTCTACACTTGATTCGACTACCAGAAAACTAAATCTAGACGTTAAGCCAGATGTGCTTCTTACCGATACGGTGGGTTTTATAGAAAAACTTCCTCATCAGCTTATTGCAGCCTTTAAGTCTACACTCGAAGAGGTCAAGATATCTGATTTACTGCTTCTTATAGCAGATATAAGCAATACTGGTTTTGAATCAAATATATTAAGTGTAAAAAAAGTACTAAAAGACATCGAAGTATGGGGAAAACCTTTTATTATGGTATTTAATAAGATCGATAAGGTAGAAAAAATATTGCTGGAAAGCATGCGTCTAAAATACAGGGACTGCATTTTTATATCTGCACTAAAATGTACGGGACTTGAGGGGTTAAGGGAAAGTATAAAGATCAATATTGAAAAGCATAATCTGGCCATTAAGGTAAAAATACCATACAGTGACCAAAAAATAATTTCATTTATATATCAAAAATGTAAAGTACTAAAAAGAGAAGATAAAAAAAGCAGTATTATTTTTGATTTGAATATAGAACCGAAATATAGTGATATATTAAAAGTTTACTTTATGGATTGTAAAAAATAAGTGGAAAAGAAAATTAGAAATATTTCCTGATAACGCCGATCACTTTACCAAGGATGGTTACATCACTGACGATTATCGGTTCCATATAGTCATTTTCAGGCATCAGTTTTATTTCAGACTTACCCTTGAAAAACCTTTTAACGGTAGCTTCTTCTTCAAGGAGCGCAACTATTATTTCACCATTAATAGCTGTTTCCTGTTTACGTACCACCACAAGATCCCTGTCCATTATACCTGCATTTACCATGCTGTCGCCTCTAACA
>JALHTA010000229.1 GCA_022865545.1 Actinomycetota bacterium
ATTATGGAAAATGCCATTATGGTGGCTCTTGTCCAGCTGGCAATATCATAAATATTTATATAGGACCATCTGGGAAGATATATTATCTCCGGTGGGATCTCCGGTATGCCCTTCCAGCTATACTGTCCGAAAAGTGCAAGTATTATCTTCGTATATGTATTTGTAGCTTCAACCCCGCCATTTTGCAGGATGAACTTTTTAGCTTTTTTCATGTATTCATTATCGGTGGAGATTCCACACATCTTGAGCCCGAAATATGTCCTCAAAGTTACATCGATATTTCCCTGGCCGCCATAAAAAAGTCCCCATGAGCCATCGCTACTCTGTCTGTCCAGGGCATACTTTATGGCTTTTTTCTCCCTGTCCGGAGCCTTTATCCCAAATATCCTCATAAGCGGGATAAAATCTGTGACCACTGTCACATCAGCTTCCAGCAGCCCATACCAGTATCCATCGTCATGCTGCCTGGAAAGCAGGTACCCGCGTGCATTCTCTATTGTTTTGTCCAGTTTTTTAATGTCAATTTTTGACATATCCATTTTCCTTAAACCATCTTATTGATTTTTCAAATGCTTAAAAATACTAGGAGCCTATACAAGAACTGGATCTTAGCTCCTCCCGGTCATGTTCCATTTAGCTAGCTTTAAAATATCCCTTAAGTTCTTTTTACCCTGTATTGAAGACGCTTCATAACCGCAGTGCGCCATACAATTACTGCACCTGGGGTCCTTTCCCGTTCCATATTTCTCCCATTCTGTCCTGTCGATCATCTCCCTGTAAGTCTGGTAGTGATCATCTGTCAGTAAATAGCATGGGCTCTTCCATCCCTTGATATTATATGTAGGTGTCGACCAGGGTATGCACTGGAGCTCTTTCTGCCCTTTGAGAAAATCCCAGTAAACGGGGGTATTATACAGCCGGGTCCCGCCAGTATTATTATATATATCGGTAAAGACCTTAAAAACTTGTTGTCTAGACAGAAATCATCCCCGCCCAGGACTTCATAGCTGAATGCCGGAGACACCATGACACCATCAGTTCCGATTCCCCTTAAAAGTGAGAAGAGCTGCCGGATCTCCTCAACATCGGTATCTTTATATATGGTCGTATTCGACCTTATATTGAATCCAAGTCTTTTAGCCTTCTTTATGGCCCTTACAGCTTTTTCAAATACATCTGGTTTCTTTGCGAAATGATTATGTGTCTGGGCCATGCCGTCAAGATGGATCACAAGACTCAATTTTGGATGCGGGCCTATCTCATCAAGAAAATCCTCAAGCAGCAGTCCATTGGTGCAGAGGTATACAAAATATCCACTGGCAAGAAGGGACCTGATTATCTGCTTCATCTCCGGATGCAGGAGCGGTTCACCTCCTGTAATAGAGACAATGGGGGCCCCTGCCTGTACAGCGGCCTCAATGCATTCTTCTCTTGTCAGTTTGCGGTCAAGCACATCCCTGTATTCCCTTATCCTGCCGCATCCCGAGCAAGCAAGATTACATTTAAAAAGAGGCTCAAGCATAAGTACAAATGGTATATATTTATTTTTCTTTCTATTATTTCTATAAATATGTTTTATAAGTGTCTTTGACAGATCAAGCGAATATATCACAGGTGAGTGCCTTCCTTTTTTACCAGATA
>JALHTA010000230.1 GCA_022865545.1 Actinomycetota bacterium
AAGATCCTGAATAATTCATCTTTGTTACCTAAAAATTCCAAATCCTGTGAGTACTTGATCTTCTCTTTTGGAACAAAAATATTTTCACTATTGTTTTCATCAAAATGCCCGTAGGCATACAGATCAAGAAATATAAACACGATTATCAGGATATATATAAATTTATTCTTTTTAAATAAAACCAGCACAAGAAGAGAAATCGTAGCAATTATTATAATAAGCGGCATATAGATCGAGTAGTTTGTAAGCTTGATACTTTCCTGGAAGATTTCTCCTATATCCCTTCCGTCAAAATATGCGAACCTTAGTACCGGCCTGTAAAAATTAATAATATTATCTTTAAACCTGGAATTAAAAAATGCATAGAACACAAAAAAGCTGCTAAATATTGAACCTAAAAAGATAATAAGACCAATGACGATCCTTCTGACTTTATCTTTCTCCAGTTTTATAAAATAATCAAAACCCAGACCGCACAATATTGAAAATGCCAGTCCAAACTCAAACCAATTTCTGGTGGGGTTCCTGCCCATATTGAAAAAAGGAACATGGTACATCAATTCATAGAGGGGGGTATATCTGCCAAAAACCAGTAATAATGAAAACAACATAATAAAAATCCAGAGGTATTTATGTTTGTTTTTCTTAAAGATCCCAAATATAAACAGGGGGATAGTCGTAATGCCAAAATAGATAAACATCGCCAGGCTGTCCTCCTGTCCAAACCATCTGAAAAAATGTGGTATCCCGCTGGCGTCAGGGTGCTTTGAACCAAAAAAATAGGGGAAAATCAGTATAGGAAGTAATTTAGGGCTTAATGAACCTATACTGAAAAATTCGTAAGCTTTATCAACGGTACCCCTTAAAGTGCTGCTTATTCCGTAGCTGATTTCAATTAATGCAAACCCGTCTATTAAAATAGCAATAATAAAGATTATAAAAGATAATAAAAAATAATAATTCCTGCCTCCCTTATATATGAATGTATAAAATAATATATACAATAATATTACCATTGAACCATATAAAAATATCTGTATGTGTCCAAAGAATGACAGGCCATAGAATATTGAAGCGATGAATATATATTCGATTCTCCTGGATTTTCTATATTTTTCAAGAAAAAGAAGTATTAAGGGAAACCAGACTATGGTCTGGGCCATAGAGGTACTTTTATTGGAAACCATAAGTCCGCTAAACATAAATATCATACCGCCGGTAAAACTGGCCAATTTATCAAGTTTATATTCATTAAGGAATAAGAACATGAAAATACCGGCTAGCGAATAGTGCAGAAGTATCTGCAAATTAAAAGCCAGCGTTAACGGAAAGAATAGATCTAAAATTAATGTTATGGGATAAAAAAAATAACTATCTTCAAAAGGCAGTCCGCAATTATTATAACCGTTCCAAAAAACTCTTTCAAAGTCTTTTAGCGCCTCTAATGAAATATGTTTTTGTGAGATATAATCAAGTGCATCTCCTGAACTATAAATAACCGAATTTATATTTTGAATATCCTTAAAAAAAATCAGGGGCAAGATTATATAGATCAAAATTATAAAAATATTTACTTTATTTCTTTTAAAGAAATTACTGTTTTTTCCAATATCAATCATTTTTTACCATTTTACGCATAAGGAATTTTATTAAAAAACTGCATTAATTATTAAAATTATACAAAAAACTATAAATATCCATTTACTTTAAAAATTCAATCAATTATCATTTATATCTCATATTTTACAAATTATAAATAAAATATTTGTTGTCTATACTACCATACTAATAAAGATATCATTAATATTTTATCATTCATATATAAGTAATGTGAAAAGTTGGTTGGTTATAATTACAAATGAAAATTAAATCCTGTATAATCTGCAAGGATAAACCTGATTTACAAGTTTTGATCGAACATATAAACTTTCGTATTATTAAATGCAAAAATTGCGGTCTTATATATCAAGATAGCCCTGAGCAATATAATAAAATTGATAAAATCTATAATTCCCTCTATTTAGATTCTCCTCCTCAAGATAACATAAGCCATAGAACTGATATAGCAGTTAG
>JALHTA010000231.1 GCA_022865545.1 Actinomycetota bacterium
ATCGGACTTACTGTTGATGATCAGTTTAAAGCCTATAGCAATATACTTAAGCTTTTTCCAGGAAAACCGGTCACACTGCGGACCCTTGACCTCAGTGGAGACAAGCAGGCATTTATAAACCTGATATCAAAAGAAACTCTTACCGCAAGCGGGGCCAGGTCCCTTATCAGAAAAACCTCCAGTTCCCAGATGAAGGCGCTCATCAAAGCTTCAAAATATGGTGAACTTATTTTGGCCTTCCCCATGGTCTCAAAAGCTGAAGAAATGGCATCTTTGAAAAATCAAATACTATCAATACAAAAAAATCTTGCAGGTTCTGATCCTAAGGTAGCATCCCCGGTACGTCTGGGTGCTTTTATAGAAACCCCTGCAGGTGTCTATGCACTTGAAGATATATTGGACCATACAGATACAATAAGTATAGGGACAAATGATCTATTGACTCTTGTCTATGCAGGATCAAGACAGTCAGACAGACCTTATAGAAGTGATGACCTTCTGCATCCCATTACCATAAAGTTACTTTGCCAGATAATTGAAGGCTGCCATAAGAAAAATCAAAAAGTCACTGTATGCGGCGGTATAGCGGCAAGTCCCAAATTTCTCCCGATCCTTGTGGGTATGGGAGCGGATGGCATAAGTGTGGAACTAAAAAGATACCGGGAAGTCCTAAACCATACAAACAAGATGGACCCTGTAAAATGCGAGGAACTCGTATCAGCTATTAGAAATATGAAAACGAAAAAAGAGATTATTGATGTCCTCTGCTCTTTTGGTTCTAGCCTGATCAGATAGTAAGGGTCAGTTTCTGTCTCAAACTTTTCACATATGCAACCGGGTCATCTGCCCTGAATATGGAAGTACCGACAGAAAGCACGGTAGCTCCTGCTCCGACTACCTTTGGGGCAGTATCAAGGTTTATACCCCCATCTACCTGTATATCTATCACCCTGTCATGCCTCCCTGTCAGCCTTTTATAATCCTCTATCATCTTCTTTAGTCTCTGGATCTTATAGACCATATCTCCTATAAAGCCCTGGCCTCCAAAACCGGGATTGACAGTCATTATAAGTATCATATCTACGAGTCCAAGTACATTTTCGACGCTTGCAAGAGGAGTCGAGGGATTTAAAGCAACAGCAGTTTTTTTACCAGCCTCTTTTATATAGTTTAAGGTCCTATCCAGGTGCGGACATTCCTCAACATGGACATTTATGGAGTCAGCGCCGCTTTCAATAAAACTGTCAAGAAGCCTGTAGGGACGGGTGATCATCAGGTGAACATCCATAAATAGTTTGGTATTTTCCCTTATGCATTTTATTATGGGCGGGCCCATGGTTATATTGGGAACAAATACTCCATCCATCACATCCACATGAAGCATATCTGCTCCAGTTTTTTCCACTTTTTTTATTTCATCGGCAAGGTAGGCAAAATTGCTGTTCAAAATCGAGGCGGATATCTTTATATTTTTTGACATATTATCCTGTCTAAAACAATTGAATATAATATTTAATAATGAAATTATAACATAAAATGAAGACTAGATATTTGCTTAAAATGATCTATTTCTTAAATAATCCCAGTATTTTCTCTTTAGTCTCGTCAAGATCATTACCGGTTAAAAACGGAACCCCGCTGATCCTAGGCTTATCTATTTTAGGAGGAAGTTGTGATGTACTGATAATCAGGTCCACATCTTTATAATATTCATAGACCTCCTTGACCTGGCATTCTATTATCTCGGCATCTATTCCATTGTCGGCCAGAAATTTTTTAAGTTCTGTAGAAATATAGGAACATGAAGCCACTCCGGTCCCGCAGCTGCATAAGATCTTTATTTTTCTGTTTGTCTTTGTACTCATGGCCTTACCTATTTTAATATATAAAATCTTAATTTCAAATGAAATTTATTTTTATAATATCTCTCGTCATATTTGAAAAATAAATCCTTCCTGATATAATTTACTTTTACTTAAAGAGTATATCCTATATTTAAGGATATTTTGAAAATTTAGATCATAGATTCTAAAAATTTTCGAGGATGGGTGAAATCCCCTACCGGCGGTAATAGTCCGCAACCCTGCCTGGCGCAGGCTGACTTAGTGAAATTCTAAGACCGACAGTTATAGTCTGGATGGGAGAAGATTTTGACTTATATTTAATATAAGCCATGGTTTTCTCCGTGGCTTTTTTTATTTATAAGGCTTTTAATTATGACTGTATTTACTGAACAAGATAAGATCTTTATGAGGCAGGCTATCGGCCTTGCTGAGAAGGGCCGTGGACGGACCAGTCCAAATCCTATGGTCGGAGCCGTAATAGTAAGAGACGGAGAAGTGATCTCTACCGGTTATCATAGGAAGGCAAGATTTGACCATGCCGAAGTAGATGCGATAAAAAACAGTCCTGTCCCGGTAAAAGGTTCTGATATCTATGTAAGCCTTGAACCATGCAGCATACAGGGCAGGACCCCTCCATGTACTGATGCACTTATACAAAATGGGTTCAAGAAAGTTATCATAGGTGCGGTGGACCCAAATCCAGAAGTAAATGGAAATGGCATAAGAAAGCTTAAACGTGCAGGAATAGAAGTATTAAGCGGACTCTTCTCAGAGGAAGTAGCCATCCAGAACGAGGTCTTTTTTAAGAATATGAAGAACAGATTTCCTTTTGTCTGTGCAAAGATAGCCTCAACCATTGATGGAAAACTTGCAGCCAGGACCTCCGATTCAAAATGGATCACTTCCATTCAGTCCAGGAAAATGGTCCAGGAAATGAGAATAGAATATGGCTGCGTATTGACCGGTATAAATACAGTAATGGCTGATGACCCCACACTGTTTCCAAAGACAGACCCCGGGGGAACTATAGAGGATAATCTTGAAAGCTATCTTGCAGGAGAGCACACGGATTACTTCAGGGTAATACTGGATACTGATCTAAGGATCCCCATGAATTCCAATATTTTAAAGACGGCATGTGATATAAATACCATAATATTTACATCAGATAGATGCGCAGAAAAGACCGGTACCATCAAAAAAGTTAAAAAACTTCTGGACAGCAAAATATCTCTTGAATTTCTCTCCGGCGCCAGACCGGATCCCGCAGAAGTATTAAGCGGACTCTTCTCAGAGGAAGTAGCCATCCAGAACGAGGTCTTTTTTAATAATATGAAGAACAGATTTCCTTTTGTCTGTGCAAAGATAGCCTCAAGCATTGATGGAAAACTTGCAGC
>JALHTA010000022.1 GCA_022865545.1 Actinomycetota bacterium
ATTCAATAAAAACAGCCATTTTCAATAAAATCTACAAATTCTTTTAATATTTTTAATATTCTTCGCTATTTAGGCCCATATAGGCCTATATCTTCAGTATATTATGCCATTACCGGCTTTAGTTCTTCCTCTTTGGCAATACTTATATCCTTTTTTATTTTCTTTACTATCTTTTTGAAATTCGAGACCGCACATACAAGGGAGAATTCACCACCTGCCTTTTCAAACCCCCTTAAGCTAAACCGCTTAAAGCCTCCCGTCTTTATCTGGCCAAATACCGGTTCAACAATGATTTTACGTTTGCCATATATTTGTCTTGATGAATCTTTTTTCATCTTCTCTGCCATTTTTGCTAAAATTATTCCGCCCCCGTCAATATATATTGTCGCAGTATTTCCATTACAGGCAGTGCATTTATTTTTATAACTACATTCACCGCATATCCCGTATCCTTTATATATTCTTCTTTTACCGATTGATTTAAGCTTAAGCTCACCTCCGGCAGGACATATAAATATATCCTTCTTACTGTCATATGAAAAATTCTTTATGCCTATTTTATCTGTATCTAATATATCTTTTTC
The DNA here is from genome assembly GCA_022865545.1 of Actinomycetota bacterium. Taxonomy (GTDB): domain Bacteria; phylum Actinomycetota; class Humimicrobiia; order Humimicrobiales; family Humimicrobiaceae; genus M55B120. Next base: position 585 of record JALHTA010000022.1, read on the forward strand.
ACCTTTTCCGGTTGCTACGTAGCCATCTATGTCAGCATTCTCAAGTGCAGAGATATTTTCTGATGACCGGTATCCGCTGTCAGCACTTATCTTTTCAGGGGTCTTTCCTGTATTGTCTTTAATATCATCTATCTGCCTTTTTAGCTCATTTTTATCATTGGCGTTTTGGGTAAGATGCTGGCCCACTATTATCTGGTCTTCGCTATCTACTGATATCTGGCCATTATAGCAATATGAGAAGCCTTTTCCTTTCTTCATTATCCTGGCATCGGTATCTGCATAGCTTATCTGCTTTTTACCATCTATTTCTTTGCCGGGGTTTTCTTTTTCTTCCCTGTCCTGGAGCTCTTTTTTTACCTTCTTTATCTTTTCAAGCCTTTTTTCCTTAATCTTCAGGTCATCGGGTATGGAATACCCCGTACCGTTATGGTAGACTTTATCTTCTTCTGCATCTATGTCGTCTGCTTTCCTTAAGAGTTCCTTAATCTCACGTTCCAACTTCTTCTCATTAGCATTAAGATGTGAGTAGCTTGCAGCCTTATGCTTTGAAGTGTCGGCAGAAAACTTTGAGCCGTCTATACCCACATGGCCCAGGGATACCATTCCCAGGCTTTTTGCCATCTCAACGCTCTTTTTAAAGCATTCTACAAAGAACGGCAGGTTTTTCTTCCTGAAGTCTGAAAGTACCCTGAAGCTGGGACAGTTCAGGCGGGATATGTACATAAAGGGAAGGTCCTCTCTGCATCTTTTTTCAATCTTTCTGGAGCTGTATATTCCCTGGCTGTAGGCATAGATTAGTATGGCAACATTTAGTTTTGGGTGGTATGCATGCTGGCCTACCATGCTATAGTTTTCTTCAATGCTTTTAGTATCGATCTGATTTAAAATATCTTCATATATGAAGCAGTCGTGATCGTCTGGAAGCAGATCAAATACATTTTCTGCCATCAGCTTTCTACCTTTGAACTCCTCTGGATCTTTTTTAAAAGGCGGGGCCATCTTGTTTCTCCTATAATAATTTTCTTACTATATTTACTGATTATTATAGCATATTTGTTTAATTATTTCTATGTGTTTTTAAGCTTATGCATTAATAATAGCTGTTCTCGGACAGGCTCCTAGGGAATAAAATATTAGTATTATTTAATAGAATAAGTAGGAAGAGGAGAATATGGGTGGATTTTTAGACAACTTAAAAAAAATGTTTATAATGCCTGCAGGTAGCGGATCAAAATTTATAACTTTTAATATAATATGCGGAAGATGTAAGGAAGAGATCATTGTCAAAGCATCTAAGACCAGCGATATCTCAAGACTATATGAGGGAGATGAAGCACCAGGAGGAGCAGAGTATCTACTGAGGAAAGAAATACTGGGAAATAAGTGTAATAATCTGGTCCATATCACTATTTATTTAGGCTCCGGGTATAATGTGATCTCCAAGGAGATAAGCGGGGGGAAATTTGCCGATTAATTTATTGATTATGCTTAGTTAAATGCCTTTTTTGTGTTACAATCAATCTGGATTTTGTAAAAGCAAAAGTTTGAGTTAACCAGACCCGATATGGAATTTTCAAAAGATTTAAGTGTCGTGATACTGGCTGCCGGCAAGGGTAAAAGAATGAGATCTGAAACACCAAAGGTGCTTCACAAAATTTGCGGCCGCCCAATTATCTACTATATTTTAAAGCAAATACTTGGACTTGAACCTAAGAATATATTTGTTGTTGCGGGACATAAGAAGCAACTCCTAAAAGACTATCTTGGCAGCGAATTTACATCCGTTTGCACAATAGAGCAGGATAAGCAACTCGGGACAGGACATGCGGTAAAGATGGTGTGTGATGGAGCCGATGATTTCGGACACAGCATGCTAGTACTTAGCGGTGATAGTCCACTGATAACCAAAGAGACCCTTAAGTCCCTGATCAGCCTGAGGGACAGTGAAGATTCTGCAGCAGTGATCCTTACTTCGATTACTGATAACCCCGGGGGTTATGGACGGATCGTCAAGAATAAAAAAGGTGAGGTCATGCGGATAGTAGAGGAAGCAGACGCAAGCCCTTCAGAGAAAAAAATAAATGAGGTCAACTCTTCGTCCTACTGCTTTGATACTAAACTTCTTTTTGAAAATATTAATAGTATCGATGCTAAAAATTCTCAGGGCGAATATTATCTTACGGATATAATAGAGACATTGATCAAAAAGGGGCATAAGGTTGGCACCTTTACTGTGGCTGACGATAATGAAGTAAAAGGTAGAAATGACAGGTTACTGCTTTCTGAAGCCGTGAAGATAATAAGAAAAAAAATAACTACAAGACTTATGGAAAATGGGGTCACCAGAGTGGACCCTGATAGTGCATATATCGAGGATACCGTCCAGATAGCATGCGATACGATAATAGAACCTTCATGTTTTCTTAAAGGGGCTACAATAATCGGAGAAAACTGTACGATAGGACCCTTTTCCCAGCTAACAGACGCAGTAGTCGGCCGGGGAAGCATGATCAATAGTTCAGTAATAATAGGGGCCGAGATAGGTGCTGAAAACAATATTGGACC
>JALHTA010000232.1 GCA_022865545.1 Actinomycetota bacterium
AATATGCCCGATCTGCTTGTATTTACTGCCATTGTTCCAAAGATCTTTGGCTCAAAGATAATACTAGACATACATGATGTGATGTCGGAAGTGTTTTTAAGTAAAAATTCAAACAGCAGTAATTTTCTCATAAAGATGCTAAAAATACAGGAGCGAATATCCGCAAAGTTTGCTGATTATGTACTTTCTGTTGATGAATATCATATGAAAGTAATTGAATGCCACGGTGTAAATATAGAAAAAATTACTGTTATTTCAAATTTTCCTGATGAAGATTTATTTAAACCGATAGCTATAGAAGATAAGGAAGAAAATCTTTTTAAACTTATATTTCACGGAACTATCTCTAAAGTATATGGTCTGGAAACAGTAATTAATGGGATTTTTAAGATTAAGGGTAAAATACCTGGTTTGAAATTTATAATTATAGGAGAAGGTGACTATGAAAGTGAAATATTTGATTTAATAATGGTAAAAAAGTTACAGGACATTATTTTGTTTAATAATAAAAAAATCCCTCATGAACAAGTACCAGAGGAAATCGCTAATGCTGATCTGGGGATAGTATCCTGTCCGGACATAACTGCAGTTTACCAGAATAAATTTTTAGAATATATTTCTATGGGAATACCTACTTTGATAGAATATAATGATATGGTTTATAAGTTCTATAAGGACTATAACTTAGAATTCTATAATAGAAATGACCCGGACTCTTTTGCAGAGAAATTGTATTATTTATATAGTGACAGAGACAGGTATAATGAATTAAAGGAAACTACAAGAAAATTAGCAAAAAAGTTCAAGTGGAGCAGTGAAAAGAGAAAGTATTTGGACCTAGTGGATGAATTACTGAACTAGTACCTTAAGGAGAATAAATGATTGTGAAAGTGCCTTTTGTAGATCTAAAAGCACAATATGATCAAATTAAAAGTGAAGTTGATGAGAAAATATCGTGGATACTGGAAAATACTGCTGTTAGTCTGGGCCAGGATCTGAGGGACTTTGAAGAAGAGTTTGCCGTCTTCTGTAATGAAAAATATTCAGTCGGAGTCTCTTCCGGCACCGATGCACTAATCATTGCCCTGAGAACCCTTAATATAGGCCCAGGAGATGAAGTCATAACTGTTTCAAATACATTTATTGCCACCGCCGAAGCCATATCCCTTGCGGGTGCGGTTCCTGTATTTGTAGATATAAATAATGATGATTTCAATATTGATACCAGTTTGATAGAAGACAAAATTAATGAAAAAAAAAAAGCAATTATTCCGGTGCATTTATTTGGCCAGCCGGCGAATATGGAGAAGATTAGCGATATTGCCGTCAAACATGGCTTATTTATTATTGAAGATGCATGTCAGGCGCATGGTGCAGAATTTATAGGCAAGAAAGTGGGAACCCTTGGAAATATAGGCGCTTTCAGCTTCTATCCCGGAAAGAACCTTGGTGCCTATGGCGATGGTGGAGCTGTGGTTACGAATAATGAAGAACTATATAGAAAGATGCTCTCTATGAGAAGTCATGGGGAAGTTGAAAAAGGCAGGCATGATATTATAGGAAGTACAAACCGTCTGGATAATCTGCAGGCTGCAATACTCAGGGTCAAGTTGAAATATCTGGAAAGTTGGAATGAAAGCAGAAGAAATAATGCAATGCTTTATAGAAAGTATCTTGAGGATCTTGAATTGGAACTGCCAGAGGAAATAGAAGATAGGAAGCACGTATATCACCTCTATGTGGTCAAGGTAAAAAATAGGGATATGGTAAGGGAAAAATTATTTGAACGGGGTATTGCTACCGGAATCCATTACCCCGTACCCATTCATCTCCAGCCAGCTTATGGTTTTCTCGGATATAAAAAAGGTGATCTACCGGTAGCTGAAGAAACATCAGATAGTGTATTGTCATTACCGATGTTTCCTGAACTTACAGAAGAACAAATAAAACATATACGATCTTCATTGATCGAAGTGCTGGGATAAATATTTATGCTAAGCAGGAATAATACTTACTTAAATTATAAGATATATTTATTTCTTCTGGATAATATATCTATTTTTTTTGCAATGCACATGGCATTATTCCTGAATGGTTATTCCTGGCGGGATGATTACGGATACTTTATTCCCATCT
>JALHTA010000023.1 GCA_022865545.1 Actinomycetota bacterium
GAGCTGGATTTGAAATCAATTAGTTCAGTATTGCCATCAGGAAGTTGATTTATCTGGTCTATTCTTCCACTTACTGCATTATCTGCAAGGGTAAAATTAAATCCTTCCTCCATTATGACCTTTGACTCTGCGGGAGGCATGAAACTTTCATAATATCTTTTAAAATCTTTCAGTGCCGCAGTTAAAAGTTCTTTTTTTATAAACAAGAAATCAAATTTTTCTTCCTCAAAATTTTTCTCGATTATTTTTACGAATTCCTCCCATATTCTATCTTCTTGCCGCTTATCAAAAAACTCTTTTAAGGCATTATGATATATCTTCCCGGTTTTAAGGTTGAGATTATCTTCTTCCGGGACCTTGTAGAAGTACTTTACCTTATATTTAAAAGGACAGTCTTTGTATGTATTAAGACTGCTGTAATTAAAGATGGGCGGATACTTATTATAGGGATTATTATTGTTGAGAGTCGGTTTTACAAGATTCCACCATTTATATTCAGGGTAAAAATATTTTAAATCCACGACCCTTTCAAGGAAACGCTTATAATCCACCTTCAGACCTCCGGCTACCCTTATTAAGGATACCATCGTCTTTTTCTTTAATAGCCACTTCTTATCTGTTTCGTACGAGGTTTTCAATTTTTCTGGATAACTTTTCCCGGTTTTCACTCCACTTATATCATCTTTCTTTTCATTATCCATTCACTCTACAGCTGCCTTGATCCTCTTAAAAAATATAGAGACACCCCTGGATCTGCTCGATGTTATAAAGAGCTTCTCCTTCGCTCTTGTAATTCCGTTAAAAACCAGTCTTATCTCACCTTCCATATGCTCTTTCTGTAACTGCCGTGATGAACATTCCACTCCTTCATTTATGGCTCTAAAGATCTGAAGATCAAATATTTGCGGCTGCCTAAATTTTGATGGGAGGTAATTATTATTAATGAATGGAATAAAAACTGCCTCATACTCCATACCTTTGCATTGGTGAAAGCTCAAAATATTTACTGTTCCCTTTAAAGACTGCTCCCTTGTACTCTCCTCTATTTCTTCCAGAAAACTATTATCAATAAGGTTTTCCAGATAATCCATATATGATCTGATACCGCTGTCAGGGCAGGTCCTGCTGTATTCTTTTACACTTTCAAGAAAATCACCTATACCGACCCATGCAGAATAATAATGATCCTGGAAGGAGACTCCGTCTTTACCTTCAAGAAGTTGGAAGAGCCCAGACGTCGGATCTTCTATAAAATCCATTAAAAATTCATATATATTATTATCCATTTTATTTAGGGATTTATTGACTAAGGAGACCATAAGCCTCAATCTCTCCAGGGCAATACGGTCATCTTCTTGAATACCTGGCTGTTCTTTGTCCAGAACTTCACAAATATGATCCCAAAATAATTTATTATTTTGGGATGTATCCGGTTTTTTATGATTGTAATATTTAAGGTGATCCGATCTTAGCTTTATGTAAAACAATGGATCCAAACCAGTGATCTCAGAAAGAAGATGATTTTCCAGAAGGCTGTCTGGATTATATTGGCGGCCGGAGACCCCGCCTACCTTTTCACCATGTGAAGACTCACCGCTTCCACTTTTATGTTCTCTTACGAGATCATCAATAGAAATGGTAAGTCTTAGATAATTTATAATATATAAGACATAGTGATTATCCAGCATACTCCTGGAGCTTCTTCTCATAAATGCAATGCCCTTTTGCCTGAGTGCATTTTCGATAAGATGGGTCTCATAGCCCAATCCTTTTATTATGATAGCAATATTTTCAGGCTTAATTTTTTCATCTTCTTCAAGTGCTCTTATCATATCGGCAATATATTCAGTCTCCTCAAGGATCGAATTAAAATCTTTTACCTGCACCTCGCCTCCGGAAGATACCCCGATATTATTTTTTAATATTCTCTCAATACCGGACCCTATAAAATTATTGGTAAATTCGACAATATTTTTAGCACTCCTATAATTTTTTTCTAAAAAATGAACTCTCCCGCTGACTTTGAGATTCCTGTAGACCTGTAAAAAATTATCAGATATCCCGCCCCTGAAATTATAAACCGCCTGATCATCATTTCCGAAAAAAATACAATTATCCCTGGAGATATTTTTTATGATCTCTATTTGGGCCCTATTGGTCTCCTGAAGTTCATCTACCAAAATATACTCATACTTTTCTTTCCATTCATCCCTTATCAAAACATCCCCCCTAAGAGCTGCTTCGGTCTCTTGTAAGAGTATCCCATAATTCCTTTTACCCTGCTCCTGCAATTTGTCAATATAACGGGAATAGATACCTGAAAGCTCTGATAGAACCGGATTATTATGTGGAGTAAACCTCCGGAGCAGTTCTTCTGGTTCAAGAAGATTTTCCTGTGCTCTTAGAATGAAATCAAAGACTTCCTGGAGAAAGCTGTTCGCAACATACACTGTCGAATTAAAGTACCTGTAAGAATATGGATAATCATCTTGTCTAACGCCGGAAATGACCTCTTTTAGCAGATTCCATTGAGTTGCAGAATTAACAATACTGCCGCCATCTGAATTGTGGTCAGTTTTTATATTTTCCAGATATCTATTAGCGAGTGCCTTTGATGTATTTCCGGTTCCTCCAGGTCTTATCTCCCTCAGATCTTTCCATGCAAGAAAGTCATTGCAGAATGAAAAAAAAGTTCCAATAGGAAGTTCCCACATGCTCCGGTTTATAAGCCTGACTGTCTCTTCCCTTAAGATCTTTGACCATCTGCGGTTAAAGGTAAATATTAATATCCGGGATGGATCTATATCCTTTTTATCCAGAAGATGCTTTACGATCCTTATTAGTGTATAAGTCTTTCCGGATCCGGGTGGACCGGTAATAAGGCGGTTTCCCCCTCTTGAAGTTAATTGTTCTAAGATCTTATTATCAAGCATTAACTATTATTATTTTGCATTGATCTGTCTTAATTCGATCAGTATTTCTTTTAGAAGTGTCAGCTCCAGTCTTCTGAAATCAATTTCGCTTGACAATTTGGCCCATTTTCTTGGATTATCTTCAGGAATATATTTATCAAGTTCAGAGAGTATGTCTGCCATTTTATTATCGTCCTTTCATCCAGCAATCTATTAATATTTTAAGTTATGAAAATTATACCCACAGATATTGCGCATTTTATAGAATCCGGATCAGCATATTTTGAAGCAATAGGATATACATCCCAACCAACCCTTGCTATGAGGTCGAATGCATCGATTCCTACTCCCTCCATGGAAGGTCTGGCTTTAAGGGGGAAACGGCATCTTCCGCTATCCAAAAACTGACATGCCATACCTGAACATAGAGCAGTCTTGCAGCCCCCTGCAGAAAACCCGACTGAAAAATAATAGCCATCATTAAATGCGATAGATTCAATTGCGCTGACAATATCATGAATCTTTCGCTGGTGTTTTTCATGACCCTTTAACCATTTTTTCTGTTCCACAAAATCACTAGTATCGGGGACATCATATTTTACAAGGACTGCCCACCGATATTTTTTCATAGTCTTTTTCATTGTGTCAATATCCGGGGTATGGGGGGACAGTTAGGAGAACTCCCATAAAGATGGCACCTGGGTACCCTGCATTTCATTCTTACTCTTTCATCAAAAAGGACCCGGTCCGCAGCTATTATTTTACTGTCTGCGGCACCGAATTCCTTAGCCAGTTTCCGGTACTTTTCAAGATCTTTTTTGGTGGTGGTTCTAGTTTTCTTGGTTAAAGGGATTATCTTTTTAGTCTTAAATTTTTTACCGTCTATCATATTTATAAATACTTATGAGTCAAAATAAAGTGCCGGGCTAAAACTCCCGTATAAAAACAAAAATGGAGCGGGCTACGGGAATCGAACCCGTCTCTTGAGCTTGGGAAGCTCATGTACTACCAATGTACTAAGCCCGCATCAATATAAAGTAATTTTTAATTATATAAATTTTAATAGAAAAATAAATAATTATTTTTCCTCTTCACTTTTTTTTCTGCCTGCCGGTACTTTTTTATCTTTTACGGTCACGGCCGGGGTCAATTTTTCCTTTATTTCCTCTTCAACCATACCTGCTGGAGTTTGTTTATTAGTAAGACCTACTATTGTCAGATTAGTCTTCATCACTTTTATGCCCAGTTTATCTGAAGCCAGGGTGGATGCTTCTTTTGTTATTTCCTGCATTTTACCTGGCAGGTCCTGCTCCCCGGATAATTTAGCAAACATATTTATTATTATTCCGTTTGATTTGGGATTAATTTTGACCCTTATATCCTCAAGACCGTTTATTTTATTGATCGTATTTTTTATTTGCGCTTCAATAGTATCTATGGTTATCATGGCAAAACCAGATTTTGAACTTGATATACTTGCCGTCCTGGACCTTACGGGATAAAACTCAAGTATTAATAGAAAAATAGATATAATTAATATAAAAAGCAGTGCAAGACTTGCTATATATGGATTGATATCATTTGCAGGATCCAGTATTTTCTGCCCAAATTCGGACCAATCAATAAAATTTGCAAATTCATTTACAATTGCAAACAGGCCGAAAAAAGCAAGGCATACTAGAATTATAATCACTAATACCTTATTAAATACATTCATTTTATCTCCTTAAAAATTAGGGTTCTTAAAACCATTTAAAGATTATATTACAGGTGATTAAAAGTCAATCAAAGCACCTGCTATTGTGGTATTATTTGGGAAACTTTTTTTTAGATGTCTGGTTTCTGTCTGATATTATTTTCAAGTACTGCCAAAATAAAACTAACTGACTCTTTTATAGTCTAATATAATAATGAAAGTGCGGATATATATGATATTATTATTACTTCTATTTATATCAGTATCTGTGATGTAAATATTTTTTATCAGTATCAATATCAAAGGATCTACTTTTAAGGGGAGCCATATGAAAACACTTATTTTTATAAATCCTGCTTCCGCGGGAGGTAAAGCTATCGCATCAAGGGAGGAAATAAGTTCAGAACTTGACCACCTTGGAGTAGAATATGATATTCATATAACCAACAGCCTGGAGGACCTTGTCGGTACTACCAGAAAAGGGCTTAACTCCGACTATTCAAACTTCATAGCAGTCGGTGGCGACGGAACCCTTCACCATATGGTCAATGTACTTGCAGGGAGCGATAAAAATCTTGGAATAATACCTATGGGCTCCGGTAATGATATAGCTGCTAATCTGGGAATTCCCAGTGATATAAAGAAATGTTGCAGAATAATAAAACAGCAGAATATAGGCAAGCTCGACCTTGGGCTAATTAATGATAAGCACTACTATTTATGTATAGCTGGATCGGGTTTTGATTCTGAAGTAAATGATCTGGCTAATAATACAAAATATCCCATAAAAGGACCATCTAAATACACATATTCTGTCTATAAGACTCTTCTTACTTTTAGTTCAAAAGAATTTACAGTCACCTCTGGTGGCAATAAGCGTAATATATACGGGATGATGATAGCATGCGCAAATCTTTCAAGTTATGGCGGAGGTATGAAAATCGCTCCGGATGCATCTCCTTTAGATGGATTATTTGATATCTGTATTATCAAAAAGATGAGTAAGCTGCATTTTATAAAAGTATTCCCGAAAGTATTCGAGGGCAAACATACAGATGACCCATGTGTCGAGATATTCAGGACCAGTGAGCTAAAGCTCGAGAGCAATTATGATTTTAGTGTTTTTGCTGACGGAGAATATATATGTAAATTACCGGCAGTATTTAAAATAGCCCCTGGAAAATTGAATTTTCTCCTGCCGTCTTGAATTTAATTATACCTTGTCCAAACTCCATCCTTTATTACAAATATGGTCGAAGGCGGATCTAATCTGTCACCATTTGAATCAAACTGAATACTTCCGGTCACACCTTCAAAAGAGATGTCCCTTAGTTCCGTCATGAAATCTCCCGGTATTACTGAATTAGATCTCCGCATCGCTTCGATTACAAGAAGGACTGCATCATATGCATATGGAGCATATTCCCCAGGACTATCAATAGAAAACGATGACTCTTCTTTTAGGCTGCCGAGCATCTCATTATAATCATGCCAGAAATTCACAGCATCCGGATCCTCAGAATATATGGCAAGTGATGGTGGTTCTGGAATTATGGCGATTGTGCCTTCCAGGTCCGAAGAATCCGCAAATGAAAAAATTGATTCATTCATACCAAGAGCTTCAGCAATAAACCTTGACTCAAGACCCAGCCGCCTTACCTCTTTTATCATCAGAGCCAATTCATTATGCCTGGCAGCAAAGAATATATAATCGGGCTCATCTATCAGGAGATTCTCTGCCAGTACTGTCAGGTCATCTTCACCGATCCTTATTGAATATCTTCTTAAGATTTCCTTATCTTGCTCATTAAACAATTCTTCCATAAAATCTATAAGATCGCTTGAATACTCTTCCCTATTATCGATCAGTATTATTTTTTGCGGTTCAATATCATTAATTATAAAATCAGCAATATTTTCTATCTTTTGTTTATTATTTATAATCATCCTAAAAAAATTATTGCTTCCTGAAGCGATATCTGTTTTCTGTGCAAATGGAGTTATTATCGGAATATTATATTCTCCGTAAACCGGTATCGATACTTTAGTCGTACCATCAAAAGTTGAACCTATTACTGCTGCTACTCCCTGGTCGACCATTTCTCTTGCAATAAGAAAAGCCTTTTCCGGATTACCTTCATCATCTTTCGTGACAAGTTCTATTTTATAATCAAAACCTCCTATATTGACCGGGGATATTTTTGATATAGCCAGTTCCATGCTTACAAGCTGGTCTTCACCAAAAGACTTGTACTGCCCTGAAAGTACTGCCTGGTTTCCTATTTTAATTATTCTCTCCCTGGTGTCGCAAGCCGAGAAGTTCATTGCAGAAACCACGATCATAAAAATAGAAATAATAATAATGCCTGATCTGGCCGCTTTCCCTTTAATTATCTCTGAAGTGTTCATAACTTACCTCAAATAAACTAGAATGATTCTAAAAATAACAAAAAAGATTATACCAAAAAAAGCTGATTAATAATTACTTTTAAATCAAAAAGTCATTGAAAGTAAAATATTATCTATTATGAGTAACTACCTTTTTTGGGTTCAATCTGTGATCCTGCACAAATATTTTTATACAAAATGCTAAATTAATTAAAATTATTTCCGAAAAAGCATAAATTATTGTATTATCAGACTTAATAACCAACCTTTTATACAAGGAGGGAACATGAGTAGGATAGCAATTGTTACTGACAGTACTTCAGACATACCAAAAGACATGCTCAAGGAGCATCAGATCACATCTGTGCCACTGTCAGTTATATTTGAAGAAGAGACATTTCTGGATGATGGAAAACAAATAACCACTGAAGAATTCTATAAGAAATTAAGATCTGCGGAAAAACTTCCCACTACAACCCAGCCTACCCCAAAGGATTTTATAGATGTGTACAATGATCTCCTTAAAGATCATGAAAGGGTATTATCCATTCATATATCAAAGAAGATGTCCGGGACTATTAATTCTGCTGAAATGGCAAAACAACAGATGCCTGATTCTCCAATAGATGTACTGGATTCGGAATATGTACACATGCCGCTGGGTTTTTTAGTTTTAGAGGCAGCAAAAATAGCTGGTGCTGATGGGTCATATGATGAAATATTATCCGCTATTGCCAGCCTTAAAAGCAGGATGAATGAATTATTTGTACCCAGTACCCTCGAATACCTGAAAAAAGGAGGAAGGATCGGAAAGGCTAAGGGGCTTATTGCATCTCTTCTTGAAATAAAACCCATTCTTTCAATACATGATGGCGAGGTTTCCCAGTTTAAAACTGCAAGAAGATGGAATCAGGCAAAAACTGAAATTCTTAATTCGATGGAAACGATGATAGAAGATCCTTCAAAACTGGTTGTTTCAGTAGGTGACTCTGATACAGAAGAGGATGGAGCTGAGATGTATGACAGGATAAAGGAAAAGTTCAGTCCAAAAGAAATTTTCAGGGTCAATGTTGGAGCAGTTGTTGGAACTCATCTTGGTCCAGGAGGTATTGCTGTTTCATTTTATGAAAACTAACCCGGGTAATAGAACAACTGATAGCTCTAAAAAAATAATCAGAAAAAATATCCAGAAAGCAAGGGATAGTCTGACCTTTCATTCCAGGCTATCAGGAAGCCAGTTAATTGCAGATAAACTTATGGGGCTTAATGCTTATAAGGCTTCAAAAGTGATTCTTGCATATTATCCATTTAGAAGCGAGATAGATACTACCATAATCATCCAAAATGCTTTAAAACAGAAAAAAAAGATCATTCTTCCAAGAGTCAATGGTAAAAAACTGGAACTATACTATATTAAAGATCTAAAAAATGACCTTAGTCCCGGAAGCTTTGATATAATGGAACCTATTCCTTCTAAGTGTGTACTTACGTCATATAAAAATATAGATATGATCCTGGTTCCGGGAGTAGGTTTTGACAAGAATTTTAACCGGCTTGGCTATGGAGGAGGTTTTTATGATAAATTACTGGAAGAATTGCCGGTGAAAACTCCCAGGATCGCACTGGCTTTTAGCCTCCAGCTAATTGAAAATATTCCCATAATGGCTCATGACCTGAAAGTGGATATTATAATCACAGAAAAAGAAATATTGAGACGAAAGGTTCCAAATGCATGAAGAAACAGGTGGAATTGAATTAGCTTTACTGATCCCTGCGTATAATGAAGAAAAATATATAGAAGGGGTAATAGAAAATTCTTCAAAATATGGAATGGATATAATAATCATCGATGATGGTTCAATCGATTCTACCGCATCTATTGTCGAATCTCTTATATCTGCTTATAGTCCCTACTTAAAACTTATCAGACATAGTAAGAATCTTGGAAAGGGCCAGGCGCTTATTACAGGTTTTAACTATATAAAAGAAAATAATTATTCAGGAGTCATAACTCTTGATGCTGACGGCCAGCATGATACAAAAGAAATAATAAATTTTTTAGAAGTGATCAAAAAAGAAGATCCGGACCTCATTATCGGTGACCGCCTGGGTAATACCGCAGGAATGCCCTTCATAAGACTTGCCACTAATGTCTTTACCTCCTGGATCATCTCAAAAATTGCAGGAAAAAAAGTAAGTGACGTCCAGTCCGGCTACCGCTATCTCAAGACAATAGCATTAAAAAAAATAAAACTAAAAACAAAAAATTTTGACACAGAACCTGAGATCATACTCCGTGCAGGATGGCTTGATATGAAAATATTGAATGTTCCGATCAAGACCATTTATCATGATGATTTTGTAAGCTATGTAAATCCAGTAAAAGATACCATAAAGTTTTTTAAGCTTGTCCTTAATAGCCTGAAATGGAAAAGAGATTTCAGGAAGCTACCACTTAAGTAATCCTGTTATTTGAATATCTGGATTATCTCATAAAAGGAAGCTGCAATATAAAGTATAATTACAACTGATATAGATAAAATAGGGACAACTTTATTTGATAATCTATATTTATGAATATATCCCCCGCTGCTTATAGTGATGATACGATAAAGCATTTCAGTGGATGAAAGAATTATAACCTCAGTAGGTATGGAAATACCGTGCCTTACAATACCAGAAAAAAGAAAAATAGATATAAACAGTCCTGATATAAAGCTTACCGGCATGCTCAACCGTAAATATCCCAACACAAAATATAAAATTGTGGAAATAAAGTTCCCTACAAAAATAGTGATAAATACTCTGAAAAAAGTCATCCCCTCCGAGTATTCATTGACACCAAAAAACTGCTGCAGGACTTTGAACCTTTCAATAATATAAGCGCTCTGCTCCTTGAAGAAATAGTAAAATAAATATCCCAGAGCTACCCCTGCAGCAAAAAGTCCGATACTTTTCAGGAATATTATCCAGAATTTTCTACCCATTATACTGCCTGTTCCCCCTCAAGGAGTTCTACCATGATACTGCATACTTTGGGATCGAATTGGGTACCGGAATTCCTGTTGAGCTCATCTATAGCTTCCTGTTTGGTCAATGCCAGTCTATATGGACGGTCCGTGGTCATGGCATCATATGAATCTGCTACCATGAGTATCTTTGAATAAAGAGAAATTTCATCACCTTTTATACCGTCAGGATATCCTTTTCCATCCATCCTCTCATGATGATGAAGTATTGCAGATGCTTCACTCTTGAGAAATGTTATTTCTTTTACAATATTATAGCCTACCAATGGGTGTTTCTTTACTTCCTCCCAATCGGCTTTATTAAAGCTTCCGGGTTTATTCAATACAGACAGGTCGACCTGTATTTTACCCAGATCATGTAGGTTTGCAAGATTTGCAAGAAGTTCAATATCATATTCATTAAGTTTCATCTGGCGGGCTACTTTCTCGCTGTATTCTGCAACTCTCACAGAGTGACCCGCTGTATATTTATCTTTTGCTTCCATGATCTTTACGATCTGTAAAATACTATTGAGTAGAGCCTGTCGCTCCTTCACTCTCAGTAGATATGTATACTGGGCTATCATAAGTGGAAGAGATGTGAAGAGAAGTGTGAATTCACCATATTGTTTATAAAGAAAAGAAATTGCTATTGCCATAGCGGCCAGAAATAGATGAAAAGGTATTAACCATGCAAAATTAAATATCCATACATTGGCAAAGTTTATCCCCTCATTTATCGATATGGCTCCTGCTGTTAGCAGTGTATTAAGGAAGAAAAATATATATGCCGCAGCTAAGATATATGCTATATTTTTTGTATCGAAAAAATTTGAAACATTTTGATTATAAATAATCTTAAAAACAAGACTAGCTACACCCATTGATATCAAATACTGCCCAGCATTAAATAGATGCTTGTAATAAGGAACTCTCTTTACAAATTCCCTAATATTGAAAATGGAAACAAAAGTAACAATAATTGCTGTTGAGGGACCAAATATGATGAGACTTGCAAGTGAAATACCGAAGTTTACAGAAACACTACCAGCTTTTGGGAGTGGTGCCGAAAGGTTATCGGCTGCAAAAATTAAAATACTAAATAGCACCACTCCCAATAATGATATATCCCTATATGTTGTAAGGACGTAAAATGAAACTGCTACACCTACTGTAAAAACTAAATAAACATATATCTTTAAAATTAGAGTTCTATCTTTTACCACTAGTTCTTATGTTCTCTTAACAAATATAATGCATTATACCAAAAATGGATAATTTATTATATTTTTTACCATCTTACGGTTGAGCAGATTCCTATAAGGGATCCTAAAATTATTAATACTCTGTATAATTTTTTCATTACTTTCACCTCCTTTTTTATGAAATATTTTATTAAAAAACTACCATCTCACTGTAGAACAAATACCTATCAGCGAACCTAAAATAATTAGTACTCTATACATCTTTTTCATCTTCAGCACCTCCCTTTCAATAAGAACTTTTTTAACAATCAAATTTCCGCGGTTCTGACTATATCTTTACTATTTAAAATATAGTCCCGCTGCCTACTCAGCTACCATCTCACTGTAGAACAGATCCCTACCAGGGAACCTAATATCATTAATACTCTGTATAATTTCTTCATTCTTTTCACCTCCCTGATCAATAAATAGATTAATAATTTATTTGCCACTGTTGTACCAATTAAAAAAAATATTTAAATAATCCTGTAGCTGGTCCACAAAAACCAGTAAGACTATTACAATTATCAAAATAACTATTATTCCTATCGCTATCTTTTCCCAGGCCGTTAACCTTCTTTTTTTATTATCTGCCATACTTGGAGCCTATCCTAGATCGACTTATTAGTTCTGCTTTCTATGAAATCTTCCAGACTATCCGCAGGCACTCTCCATGAACTTCTGCCTTCCCTGATCTTGAACCCTTTAAGTTTTCCTGTTTTTAATAGATTCCAAATATTGTCTACTGAAAGCTTCAAGATCTTTGCCACCTGTTCTGCTGTATAAAGTACAGGCTCCTTGCTCGCTTGTTGGGATTTCTCCTCCCCTATAAAACTATTTAAAAAATTCTCAAGGTCCTCTTCTTTGATCCTTATAGCTTTACCGACTCTTATA
>JALHTA010000233.1 GCA_022865545.1 Actinomycetota bacterium
CATTCTGAAGAAAGCCCTGCACATCTATGCCCCCGTGAAATGAGATATCTTTCCCATATTCTTTTTTAAGGTGCTTAAAGTCCATATTTACAGCAGTAGTCTGGATAGGATCCAGTACATCAACTCCGAGCTCTATAATATCGGGAATTATTTCATTTGCATTTCCACATATATGGAAAAAAGTGATAAGTTTATGTTTTTTAGCTTCACCAAATAATTTCTTATACAAGGGATAGAAAAATTCCCTGAAAGTCTCAAGGGGTATCATAAGGCCGCTCTGCATAGCCAAATCATCCCACTGCCTGTAATAATCAATTTTATCCCCTATCCTGTCCAGGATACTTTTATTTAGTAAATACGAAAACTCTCCGATCATATCTATATAATAATGTGCAAGCTTCTTGTCGGTCAGAAGCTCTATCATTAAATTATTGGCTCCTCTTAGATACATCGCTATCATAAAGATGCTACTAAGTATGCCTGCACCCAACATATGATCTTCCCTTAGTACCTGATCCGGGACCATCGAATCAAAATCAAATTCATCCAATGATGGCTTCTTCATTTTTTTAAAGTCTTCTATGGAAACTATTTTTGCAGCTTTAGTATTTTCAATATAACTGATTGAGTCACTTACTTTATCTATATAACTATCAATACCCCAGACATAGAACATATTACTGTCTGATTTATTATATTTTCCATCATCATTGTATGCGGGTTTATATGTAGTAAATTTTCCCATTCCGCCACCACTGGAAAAAGCTTCCACATCAAGCTTTACCATGAGTTCTTTCCAACTACTATTTATGTCTTTATCAAGGGAAAAATATGAGAGAAGCCTATCATTGACTCCTGGAAGTGCCCTGTACATGCGGGGTATCTTATCAAGTGGTTTTCTCTTTATTGAATCAATTAACCTTTTTTTATTTTTTGAAAACTCCATTTTATAAGTCAGGTCCCGGGACAAAGGGACGGGTGCTTTTTTATAAATACTTCAAACTCTTTTAAACTGATCCGGCTTCCCCTAAATTGTCTTTCTGATCCTCTTGACTGTTTTAAAGATACTTTTTAGCTTTTCAGGTGGTATGTCTCCGGGGATATCATTAAAATACAATATGAAATCCTTTTTAGCCATCATCCCGATATCTATATATTCTTTGATCCTTTTATCTATCTCTTCCAATGGTGAATTTGAAATAAAATTAGCATCTACTCCCAGAAGCAGGTCCATATTATTATCATTTGCAAATTCCATAAAAAATCTAGCACCCAGCGCCTCTATATCAGGATCAAGTCCCTTGACTAAAAAAGGATTTAATATTTTCTGTATTTCTAAAAATTTTACAGGATGTTCCAGATATCTTGCCCCGCCCAGTAGGGCCAGATAGATATTGCCCGTCATTTCCTGAAGTTCCAGGTAAGCCGGGATCACAATATTTTCAAGTATGTCCAGATTGACATTGGGAATGGCTATCCAGGCATCTGCTCCGGAAGCTACCCTCTCCAGGTCAGCTAATTCTTCTCTCTGAAGCCTGATCCATGGGGCAATAAGACTGTGGTTTATCCTGCTAAACAGTTCTTTGACAAATTTTGGGTCGCTGTAGATATCGTTTATAAGATTGTTGAATCCCCTAATATTTACTGCCAGTGAAAACGGGGCACAAAACCTTGGTTTAAACCCTTCCCCGATCTCCTGCTGATATAGACCGATCAGGTCAAGGACAAAACGGCATCTACTGTTTTTCTTAAAATCTATATCCCTTATTTTTTTTATATCGGATTTGTTTTCTATAAAGGGCCTGCTGGTATCCACTGCCGGCATGTCATTTTTAAAATATTTCATCTTCTGGCCCAGGGCTTCTGCTTCAATATTATAGACATCATAAATAGTGCATAATCTATCAAGGCCATAATAATCAAAAACATATTTCTGGGTATCAAGAAATAATCTGGCGTTATTTAAAAAGTCTATGGCATTTACTTTAGCCAGATTGATTGCGTGAGTGGTTATCTGGGCATCAAATATGAAGGATCTATCTTTTTTAGTATTTATTTGCATATGACCCTCATTAAAATAAATGTATTAACTTCCAGTAATAAATATACTACATTCCATGGTAACTTTCAGCACCATGATTGGCACCCCAGTTATTCGTAACCGAATATACATCTGTAAAAGCTCCCTTACCAGCAAGTCGAGGGACAAACCAGAGGTAGTTGGCCGGGGTCAGATTTGTCCTATTATCAAGAGCATCGTAGACCTTGTAAGGTAATTCAATAGTCTCCCCCTCTGCAATCTGGAGTACTGATCCAAGTCCTTTTATAAGATTTAGCCTTGACATGGTAATTGGCATGCATCCAAAAATAAAAATCTGCCTAAAGTTTTGATAGAAATTCAAATACTTTGTCTTGAAAACCGGGAATATGCTCATGTACATAGTCAGGATATATTAACATTTCTTTTTTAGCCTGTATCTTATTATAAACAGCAAATTGTGTTGAGGGAGGACAAACTGTATCCATAAGACCTACCCCCATAAGCACTTCACCTTTTATTCTTTTAGCCAGGTGTTGGATGTCTATATATCCGAGTTTTGTAAATATCTCTTCCTCACGCAGATGCAGTGGATCAAACA
>JALHTA010000234.1 GCA_022865545.1 Actinomycetota bacterium
AAAGTAATAAATCAAATCATATTGGAGTCAGTAAGCGGCAACATGGTGGATCTATGTTGTCACAGGTTCTGAAAAGACGGACTGAACCGAAGTCGAGGTATATTAAGTCTCTTCATTAAAAGGCTCTTCAGATTCAGCAACCTTCAGTATTTTCTCTTCTTTTAGTGTTTTGAGATAAGACATGATAGGTTCAATAATTTCAGGATTTTCCAAAAGATAGTCGGTAACCCTATGTATTCTGTACTCTAGAAAATATTCAGGAGGAATATTTAAGTCCTTTTGCAATGACTTCAATTGTCTTGATAGGTGGTTGTTTTGTTCTATTGGAGTACGCTTGATGGACGGTATCTGGAAATAAACAATGCATTGGTTAAAATCTTTGGATACGGAAATAAAAATGAGTTATATTTGAATGTTGAAAAACATGGAATAAGCAAATGAATCTTCTATTTTTCTGCAGATAATGGAGACAATTTCCCTAGCAGCTATGGCTAAAGCGGCTGATAGGACCCATACAGCTATGTGGATCAAAAACCTTGATAAAGCTGTGTTTGATTACTGGATTATATTTAGATGAAATATATATGTAAAAAGGCTAAAATATTAATAATGCTATTGATTTAAAATGAACTAAAAAATATCACTCTAGGGGGCAAAAATGGCTTCAACTAGAATATTAAGGATTATCTTGATCACACTCATTTCTTTCTGTTTTATCACTACTTTTAGCTTAATGGTTGCATGTAGGGATGCTGCACCAGGTGAAGCTGAAGAAGATCCAGGGGAAGCCGATAGGGAAACTATTAAAGAAGAGGTAGAAGAGCAAGAAGAAGAAATTGAAGAATCTAAAGAAGAGGAGGTAGTAAAAGAAATGGAAGAAGATATTAGTGGAGCATTAATGATTGGAAGCCCTGCTTTTAGGGAAAATGAAAAGATCCCGGCAAAGTTTACATGTGATGCTGACAATGTCAATCCCCAGCTGGATATAAGCGGTGTTTCCCAGGAAGCCGCCAGTCTTGTATTAATTGTTGATGACCCTGACGCTCCCGGCGGTACCTGGGTACATTGGACTATTTGGAACATAGATCCTGGCACAACAAGCATTTCAGAAAATAGTGTTCCCTCAGGGGCAGTTGAAGGAGTAACTGATTTTGGAATACCTGGATATGGAGGTCCATGTCCTCCCTCGGGCACCCACAGGTATTTTTTCAAGCTTTTTGCAATGGATACCACATTAGATCTTGATTCTTCTGCAAGTGCAGCAGATTTAGAGGCAGCTATCCAGGGACATGTGCTTGATAGTGTGGAACTGATCGGTCTATACGGGGGATAATTGAAAATAATTTATACTTAATCTAGTATTATTTTCTAAAAGACAATAATATTTAATACTATATTTATAATTTAAATCAGGAGGGTTAATAAAAATGAGACCAATAACGCTTTTTACTGGTCAATGGGCGGATCTTACACTGGAGGAGATGTGTAAGACTGCCTCCGAAATGGGCTATGAAGGATTAGAACTTGCAACATGGGGAAATCACATAAATCCTAAAAAAGCTGCAGAGGATAATAACTATGTAAAACAGATCAAGGACACTTTAAAAAAATATGATTTAAAGGCCTGGGCTATTAGTGCGCATCTATGCGGACAGTTGGTAGGAGATGTATTTGACAAAAGACATAATGGTTTTGCTCCTGCAGAAGTGGCAGACGATCCTGAAGCAATGAGGGCGTGGGCAGTACAGGAAGTCAAATATGTAATACAGGCTGCAGAGAACCTTGATCTTGAAATCATAACAGGATTTTTGGGTTCACCCATATGGAATTACTGGTATTCTTTTCCACAAACTACAGAGGAAATGATCGAAGAAGGTTTTAATACCATAGTAAAGAGATGGACACCTTTGTTTGACGAGATGGATAAATATGGCAAGAAATTTGCCCTGGAGGTACATCCAACAGAGATAGCTTTTGACTATTATACTTTTGTGCGGCTTCTTGAAGCTTTTGATCAGAGGAAGACGCTTGGAATGAATTTTGATCCAAGCCATCTTTTATGGCAAGGAATAACACCACATCTAATGATACGCGAACTACCCGAAAGAATATATCATGTCCATATCAAGGATGCTTCCGTGACACTTGATGGGCTAACCGGGATACTTGGATCGCATATTAAATTTGGCAGTACGAAAAGGGGCTGGAATTTCCGTTCTCCAGGCAGGGGTGGAGTGGACTTATCATCTATTATCCGTGAATTAAATTAAATAGGTTATGAAGGTCCTCTTTCAGTAGAATGGGAAGACTCCGGCATGGAAAGGATGCGGGGAGCTACAGAAGCATTTGAATTTGTAAAGAAAATAAATATTGATCCGTCTACAGATGCTTTTGACGATGCGCTAAAAAAATAAATACTAATGATAGAAGCAGAATTTTTTAAATGAATTGATATCCTATAATATCAGATAAATCATTTTTAAAATTCTACTTCTATTATAGGGGAAAATTTAATGGAAAAGAGAAAATTTAGAAGTACGGGCCTGGAGACAAGTGCCCTGGGTTTTGGTGGTTTCCATCTATTAGAAATACCAATAAAAGATGTAGGCTATTTACTGAACAGTTATCTCGATCTGGGGGGAAATTATATTGAAACAGCCAGGGGGTATGGAGACGGTTATTCAGAAAAAAGATTGGAGCTACTGTCTCGCACCGAAGAGATGAATATATAATTGCTACAAAAACCGAAAATCGTGACAAATCCACTTATACAAAAAATCTGGATGCAAGTCTTAGGAACCTGAAAACAGATTATATAGACATTCATATTATCCATGCAATTGGCTTTAAATATCCTGAAGTAGGAACCAGATTTGATGACCTTAAGGAGGCGCTGGCACCAGGAGGAGCATTGGAAGGAGCCCAGGAAGCAATAAAAAAAGGTAAAATAAGATTTATAGGAATTTCGATGCACGGACAGCCCGATGTACTCATAGAAGCTATAAATCAGTATCCATTTGATGCAGTGATGACGACGATCAACTATTATGATAG
>JALHTA010000235.1 GCA_022865545.1 Actinomycetota bacterium
AAAGACTTTACTTAGCTCGGGATAGAAAAGATTTAGCAGGGGCCGTACCAGAATCTCGGTCACTCTTCCACCCTCACTCTTTAAATAAGAACTATCTATCTTGAGAGGCCTCCTGTAAAAACCTTTCACAAAGGATATACTGTCATCTATAAGCAGGGGACCGAGTATACCATAAATAAACCTTGGCTTGAAATTCATAATATCAGAGTCACACCATATAATAATATCTCCTTTTAGAATGGTAAGACTTTTCCAGAGAGCATCTCCCTTCCCTTCAAAGCTCCCATATTCAGCAAGGATTTTCCTATGCTGCAATACTTTAAATCCAGCAGATCTTACTACACTTACTGTCCGGTCCATGGAATTTGAGTCAATCACCACTACCTCGTCTACCAGGCCTGGTTCATATATGCTTTTTCTCACAATATCCAGTATCCTGCCAATAGTCTGAGCCTCGTTTAAGGTCGGAAAACACAGGGATATGGTCAGATTCTTTTTCTTTTTAAATCTGACCAGCCTATCTACGGGAAATACCTTATAATTATATGTATTATTGTTATACCATTGTTCTAAATCCATTTAACTTCCCTCCAAACAACAATTTATTTGGAAAACATATCTATAAAAACCCTGGCTGATTTTATGTTCTTAAATCAATTAAGTTCCCCAATTAGTTTTTTCAGCCTGGATATTAAATAATCTATGGAATAGTGCTCTTTTACAATTTTAAAATTCTTGCTTGTGACTTTCTCCCTCATCTTATGGTCGGTAAGCAGTTTAAATGTTTTTTCTACAGATTCCTTATCCACCTTTTTATCGATGACTATGAATTCAAAACCCTTTGACAGCATGTCAGTTAGTACCGGATAATTATTTACAAAGAGTGGTTTCTTAAGAACACTGGCTTCTATTACCGGATTGCCAAAACCCTCAACATCACTGGGGAGAGTCACCAGATCACAGGCTTTATATAGATCATAGATATCAAACTTTTTAAACAAATCTTTTCTGGTGTATTCCGGAATATGGTTATGCTCATTATTACTTAATATCAGATTGGTCCCGGTCTTTCTGGCAAGCCTCGTGATTTCATTAAAATAATCCAACTCATCCTTTTCCGGATTTCCGCTTATTATCAAATTGATTTTTTTATCAGTTTTTTTTGACAGTTTATCCACCAGCTCTATTGTTCTTTCAATATTTTTCCTGGCAATAAGCCTGGTGGGTTGTAGAATTAAAAAATCATCATCATCCATATCTAAAAACTTTTTAACCTCAAGATATTTACTCCCAATTTCTTTAAGTACATCAAAGTCAAAAATATTAGGAATATAGATCGCTTCAATTTTTTTCTTATCATAGATCGATTTTTTGGCCAGGGTATTTATTACTACATGTTTAAGACCGGACAGGTCCGGAGGAAAATAATCATCCAGCATCTTTTCTACATTTGAACATAAAAATTGTTTTCTTTCCCAGTAAAAATCATGATGCCTGGTGATAGCTTTTATATTGTTTTCTGAAATGACTTCCGTAAGGGCAATGGCCAGGGGGATATTTAGTGGTATGGTAAGAGCATTTTCAATGCTGAGATATTTAATATTATTGCTATTTAGTATCTTTAAGAGTTTGCTTTTGATTATTTCCTTTACATCGGCAATACTGTCGATCAATCTCCCCAGGTCTTTTTCCGATGCTTTTTTCCCTTCATTGAAAGCAATCTTCCGTATATTTACCACATCCGTATGATAATAATCCATTTCCTCTACAGCAAAAAAGATGGAGCTGTCTTCCCTATCAAATTTTCCCGCAATATAGACCGGATCAAGTCCTATCCTTTTATATGCACCGGCCCATTTATCCGCTTCTATTGAAACACCGTCTACTCCTCCAAGTCTTGTCGAGATAATGGCTATTTTTTCCATTTTTCCCCCATATTACCGGATCAATAAATAGTAATTTTTCAATTTAATAAAATTAATTATTACTAAAAAAACTAATATTTTATTTTTAATTAAAAGTACAGGTCAGTGAAGCTCTGACTGGAGCTTGATAAACCTCATCACATCGCTTTTGGTGATTATTCCCTTTAATTTATTTCCGGACATGATGACAAGATGACCCAGCCCGCTCTTACCCATCTTCTTTATAGCCTCGGAGATCTCCATGGACATATTGACTTTCTCATTTTCAGTTACTGTTTTCACAATTTCTCCCACTCTGATTTCAGGCCATTTTTGTTTTTCTATTGATTTGATATCATGAAGGGATATTATCCCAATAAATCTTTCACTTCTAAGATCCTCGACTACAGGAAATCTCCCAAACCTGTATTTCATAAAATATTCATCTATAAGTTCCTGAAGGCTTATATTTTTTTCAACCAGTACAATATCATCATTCATAATATCTGCCACTTTGATCCCCTTGACGGAAGTCTCAAAAATGAGCTGCCTGTATCCCATGCGGGCGGAAGACTGAAGAAACCATCCGATAAATGCAAACCACACTCCGTTTAAAAAATTCCCGGTAAAGAAAAAGAATATGCCGACTGCAATTATTAAAAAACCGATCACCCTGCCTGTTGTAGATGCTATAAGGGTAGCTTTCTTAAGATTATCGGTTACTTTCCAGATGATCGAGCGCAGTACCCTTCCTCCGTCCAGGGGATACCCCGGAAGCATATTAAATACTCCCAGTATTATATTGATGATGGTAAGATATCTTACAGGTTCCCTTATGATTTCATATTTGCCGGTTAGCAGCCAGATCATCCCAAAGATAATAGCCAGTACAAAGCTGGCTGCGGGCCCTGCGATGGCCATTACAAATTCACTCATAGGAGTTTCCGGCTCTTTTTCGATCTGGGCCATCCCTCCGAAAAGGAAAAGCGTTATTCTCTCCACAGGAGTCCCCTTACTTTTTGCAACAAGCGAATGACTTATCTCGTGGATCAGGACAGAAGTAAAAAACAGTATCACGGTAATAATAGTCACTATCGCAATGATCCCATTGTTTGCACCCGGCAGTACTGCTGGGAAATAATTGAAGCCAAAATAATATACAAAAAGGGCAAATACAATAAACCAGCTAAAATCCAATCTGATCTCTATTCCGAAGACCTTAAACAATTTAAATGAAGACCCAAACATTTTATTTTCCCTGTATGTTTTGTGAAACTTTATACTTTGCAGAAAAAAATGAACCTATTATGGTCCGCCAACAGTAGATATAAATATATTATATCCTTTTGTATTAAAAAATTAAAATATGAGGAATTTATGATATTGTCAAATTCAAATATGGTAGAATATAGACTATAGTAATTTTATATAGATCACTTTACTTTTATATAAGTTTCTATAGTGTGATCAGACTTATGTGACAAATTATATTTTTTATAGACCACTGGACCGGAGTGATAAAAGATGCTTTTAGAAAGATTTCTTACAGAATTTAGTTTTGACCTTTCAGTCTTTATATTTGATATCATAATACCATGTGTACTTGCAATGATATTTGGGGGTGTGATAGGTCTTCAAAGAGAAAGACACGAGAGGCCGGCAGGTTTAAGGACTCATACACTTGTATGCCTTGGTTCGGCTGTTTTTACCCTTGTATCGTATCTTGGTTTTACCTCATTTGCAGGACTTGATGCTTCAAGGATCGCTGCTGGAGTTGTGACAGGAATAGGGTTTATCGGAGCCGGGGTCATATTCAAGCAGGGTCCACTTATAAAGGGTGTAACGACTGCTGCGAGCATCTGGATCGTTGCAGCCATCGGTGTGTCATTGGGAGTAAAGTTATATTATCTGGCCTTTACTGCTGCAGTACTCGGATTTTTAATATTAAGTATACTTAAATCATTTGAGTCCCGGATAATAAGAACACCTAATTATCATTTGAAAATAAGTACTGCGTCTGGATTTGATAATATAGATAAGATCCTGGACACCATCAAAGAATATTCCCACGATATTAAAACCAAAAAATACGAATTTGATCCTTTATCAAATATAAAAACATACAGTTTTTACGTTCACAGCAGAAAACCAGATTTTTCCAACAAAATCATAGAAAAGACCGGTAAAATAGAGGGCGTGACCGGGATAACTATAAATTAACATGAAATGAGATTTATAGCAGATATCATGGTGGGTAAATTGGCCCGCTACCTCCGGATGGCCGGATATGATGTGGCCTATTTTAATGATGCCAGTGATGATTTTATCCTAAAGACCGCAATGGAAGAGGACCGGATAGTCCTAACAAGGGACACGCTTATGCTCGAACGCAAGCAGTTTAGGAGTGGGGCATTAAAATCGGTATTTATCTCAGATGATGATATAGAAAAACAACTGATCCAAATAAGTTCGGAACTAAATATCAGTCTCGGGCCGGATCTTACAAGATGCCTTATATGTAATGATCTGCTGGTAGAAGTATTAAAAAAAGATGTCCGGAACAAGGTTCCTCCATATGTTTACAGCACACAGGATGAATTTATGTACTGCAAAGGATGTGGAAAATATTATTGGAGGGGAACGCATTATGATTATATGGATGATTTCTTTAAAAGGCTTTGACCTCTCTGGCAGCAATCAGCTTAATACCTTTTTCAGTAAAATCTTTGATCAATACCTTTCCGAATCCTATAGGTGCCGCAATTCTTAATCCTCTTATGATATCACGGCCGCTTTTCCATTCTGCTTTCCTGATCGGTTTAGAGGTCCTTACAGGGACAAGCTTTGTTTCACCATTTCTTACAGCTACTGTGGAAGTAAAGATCCTTCTTGGATCACATATTTCCGAGATGGCATATTTTTTACCCTTTGAACACTCCTGACCCGATACTTGCAGTTTCTTTCCGGTCTTTAATGATCCCCTGACCTGTATCCGGCAGGATTTTGGGCATATTATACAATTTATACTTTTCACAAGACCTCCTCTATATCGACTCTGATCTTCTTTTTACCAACTAATTTGTCGGTATATTTCGAGAGATCCAGCCGGATCATCTCAGAAGGAACAGCATAGGGTCTTTTAATATCTGCAATATTATTATTTTCTGAAGACAGTGATAATCTGATGCTGCTTTTAAGCGGTTCAGCAATTCTGATAGACAGGACAGGTTTTTGCTCTTTGGCCGGTTCTCGGTCCCCTATCCTTAAAATATTAGGTACTATGCTTCTAATTGATCTTCCGGCTTCTATTATTATTTTATCGCCAGCCATATCCAATTTGTCCTGCGCATATAGCCCGGCATTAAAACCTGCAGTATAGCTGTCTTCGGATACATAATCTACAAGGTCATATACCTGGACGACATTTCCGCCTGCAAAAAACCCCTGTCTTCCAGTATGCATCATATTATCAATATATGG
>JALHTA010000236.1 GCA_022865545.1 Actinomycetota bacterium
AGTGATATAGATGGTATATATGGAGGCTGTACGGAGGATGCAGTAAAAAAGTTCCAGCAGGATAGAGGACTTCTTGTAAGCGGCATAGTAGATCAGGAGACCTGGCAGGAGCTTGTAGATGCAGGTTATAAAATAGGGGACCGTCTTCTATATTTGAAAAATCCTCCATTCAGGGGAGATGATGTAAAGACCCTTCAACTCTGGTTAAAGACACTTGGTTTTTATCCTTTTAATGAAAATGGTATATTTTGTGAAAAAACACGTAAGGCTCTTGTTGAATTCCAGGACAATATGAATGTTGATGATGATGGAATAATGGGCAAACAGACACTGCACCACCTAAAAAGCATCCAGAGAATAATAGTCTCCAAAAAAACATCTAATTTTCCATATATAAAAAATAGTGGGAAAAGAAAACTAAATAATAAATATAGCATAATCCTTGATTTCAGCACCGGCCCTGAAGATAAAGGCGGAGCGGATGATGGAGTAGATATAAGATTTTTGAAGGAAAAATTGTATATATGCAGAAATATTATGGGTTTTTGCAGGGATAAGCTAAATTCGGCTGGTTTTGAAGTAATGGCCACGACAAGCGGTGAGGAAAGCCATGGGATCTTTCTCTTTGATAGGATAGAAAATGCAAATAAAAGTGGTGCAGACTATCTTATTAGTATAAATCTCAGCCACTCTTCGGATACAGAAGCAAATGGATGCAGCTGTTATTATTTTAAGGGCCTAAAGTCTTATTCGATCGAAGGATTTCAACTTTCTAATATGATACAGGATAAGCTGACAAAAGGTCTTAAAGTACTTGATTGCAGGGTGCACGGTTCGAGCTATGCGATTCTTAAAAACACATCGATGACTTCAGTGCTGGTGGAACCGGCCTTTATTTCCAATAAAAAGCAAAAAAAAGATCTGGAGCGTACCGGGTATCAGAAAAAAATAGGTAAGAATATTGCAGATGCTATTACAGAATATATAGTAAAGTGATGAGGGCTTCTATCGGGCAGGGGAATAAATATGTATTTTGTCTATGATGATTTTTTTCTAAAACATGAAAATGGCCCATCACATCCTGAAAACCCGGACAGACTTGTCTATATTATGGATGCTTTGGGAAAATGGCAATATAGTGACAGCATAGACATGGTCTCCCCGGAAGAGGCTAATGAAAAGCAGCTAGCCATGGTCCACACTGAAGAATATATCAATGCTGTCAGAAAACTATCTTCTGGTGGCGGACTTTCATTTTTGGATATGGATACCGGTGTCAATAAATATACATATAAGAGTGCAATTCTTGGAGCGGGTGGTTGTTTTAAGGGATTGGACCTTATTTTTAGACCAAATCCCAGGTTCAATAAGTTCTTCCTCGCGGCAAGACCCCCTGGTCACCATGCTTTTCCATCCAGAGGGAGTGGATTCTGTATTTTCAATACTATTTCCCTGGGGGCAAAATATGCGCAAAAGAAGTATGGAATTGAAAAAATAGCGATAATTGATTTTGATGCGCATCATGGAAATGGTACACAGGATGTCTTTTATGATGACGGAAGTGTTTTTTATATCTCTTTTCACCAGTATCCACATTATCCCGGGTCCGGCAATTTTAATGAGATGGGGGATGGCAGCGGAAAAGGGTATAATCTTAACTTCCCATTTATACCAGGCACAAAGGAACCTGATTATATAGCTGCTATTATTGATATAGTGGTACCGGTCGTTGAAAGATTTGCCCCGGAGCTCATACTTGTAAGTGCAGGCTATGATTCTCATTTTTCTGATCACATGTCTTCTCTTGGCCTGAATGCAGTATCCTACCGCAAGATAATGATAGCAATATCATCATTGGCACAGTATTTATGCAAAGGGAGGATAGGTATAATACTTGAAGGTGGTTATGAATATTTGTCAACTTCAGAGAGTGTGCTTGAGACTCTCTATGGCTGTATGGATATTTCAGGATTGGGAGATATTAAGGATAGGCAGGGACTGGAAGACTATCTTACAGAGGATGGTTGCAATTTGAGGGAAAAAGCCAGGAACTGGCAGATACTTAAAAAAATAAAGGATTTATTCGGAGTGGAAGGTTAGCACTATGAGATCTTCTAAGAAAAGATTTATTGTGATCTTGACGATACTGGTGTTTATACTTTCAGCAGTCCTCCTATCAGGATGCAGGGAATATGATGGCCGCATGGATATAGCCTATTTCTTTAAGACCGAACCAGAAAAAGCAGTTATAGATTTTCTTGAATGTCTAAACCAGAAGGACCCGGATTATATTTACTCTAATTTTCTACTCTCAAGTGAAAAAAGCAGCGTAAGCCGTGAAAAATATATGGAAGAATTTGAGGAAATACTCAAAGAAATTGATAGAATAAAGATGACAAAGACAGTTTATCTCGGCTATGAACAAGAGATGAGCAAGGTTGTAGCTGAGTTTGAAATAACCTATCATGATGGAGAGGTAAAACAATACAAAAAATATTTTTATTTGACAGAAGAGGGAAGTAGTTGGAAAATAATATTTGAAAAAACTTTTATTTAATAAATAAATGTTTTGTTTAAAAAATTTATAATATTTGGTAAAATGTTTATCTAAGAATATGATGAAAAGAATAAAAACAATAATTATATTAATATTTGCAGTAATGCTTGTAGCTTTTTATGCCACAGGATGCTTTCCTGGTGGTGTAGACCTTCTTTCTACAGGTGCTGAAGTTGATGCCCGGGAAAACACTACCATAGCTCAGGACAGCAGCACCCGGGAAGATACTGGAGAAGATATTGATACCAGGTTAAATGAGCTCAAGGAAGGACTCATAGGTGCCCCTGTAGTATTGTCTCATGTATCTGGTGAGCAGATATTCGGCAGTGGTGACAGAGAGCTTGTATTTCTTAAGGGTAGTGCCGAGACTGGAAATACAGTAGAAATATATGTTAATGGGACATTGGACCAGGATGATGTCCAGGTAGACTCAAAAGGAATATTTGAAACTTTAAACGGTGTTGAAATAATCGAAGGTAATAATGTAGTCGAGCTCATTGCAGTAAATTCATCCGGCCGGAAAAGCAGTCCCACTAAGTTTTCAATTGAACTTATAGTTCCACAGAAAGTCGAATTCACACTTTACAATAATTCTAATGAGCTAGTAGAGATCGATGGAGCCTACTATACCAGTGAGAGGAAACCAGAGATCTATTTGAGAGGTACCTATCTACCAGATTCACATATCTTCATACAAGCCAATGACAAGATCATCGGGGAAGTTGTAAGTGATCAGTCAGGAATTTTTTCATTTAGCGATATTGCACTTAGTACCGGAGATAATGAAGTCACTGTATGGGCAGTTACCCCTGAAGGATTTATCTCAGCACCAATATTTGAGAGTATAGCTGTATTTAAAGATATTATAACCCCTTATCCATCAAATCTTACTGGTTATCAAAATGGCAATGCAAATTATATTAGTTGGAATTCCAGTATTGATGATAATTTCAACTCCTATAAGATAGTGAGGGTCGAGGATCCCTGCATAAATCCTGAATATCCTGAAAATGATGTTATCGTAACTATAAATGATAAGAGTACGACATCATATATTGATGAAGATATTGAAGAAGGCAGATCATATTATTATACAGTCTGGACTCTTGACAAAGCAGGTCATATAGTCTCATCTAATGTACTGGCAATCCCCAAACCTATATATACCATCAGCATATCAAAAGTAGAATCTTTTACAGATATATCGGTGAGCCGCAGGGAATGGTTCTATCAGTAT
Source organism: Actinomycetota bacterium (assembly GCA_022865545.1). Lineage (GTDB taxonomy): Bacteria > Actinomycetota > Humimicrobiia > Humimicrobiales > Humimicrobiaceae > M55B120. The sequence continues at coordinate 3,795 of JALHTA010000236.1, forward strand.
TATGAAATAACAAATACGGGAAATGTGACCCTGGATCTGCAGCCGATGATGTTGTGGATAAAACTCAACCCGGAACCTGATCCGGAAATGGAGTTAACTCCGCTCTGGGAAGTTCACTTATGGAATCCTGACAATGCTGGCAGTTACTATTATTCAAATGAAAACGTATATGAGTCATATATTGCTGACTGGGCGACTAATGGCAATACGACCACTGAAGAGGAGACAACGTATAGTACCGATGGACTGACAAAGACTGTCACAGTTACCGAGACTACTAAAAATACAGAAAAAAATGATGTTAATCTTAAAAGGGTGATGACTGTTACTACAATCACAACTGTCACTGATACCGACCTTACCACAGGCATTGATACTGTAACTGTTGCAACCGATACAACAACAGAGATAGTAGAACCCGAAAGGATCGGTTCTGTCATTGAAGATCTTGATCCTGGTGAAAAAATAAAAATCGGTGTAAAGATCCAGAACATATCTGCAGCAAATAATGAAGAAATAGTAGTACATTTCCATTTTGCCCCGGTAGATTGCGATGGATATTTCTTTGTTGATGAGATAGTCTCAACAGGCGACATATTCGCCAAAAGTAGTGGTAGAAACTAGGACAGGCTCCTAACTCAAATTAAAACTTTAAAAAAGACTTCTTCCTATATATAATGTATTTACCTTTTTACCAATACCAACGAAAGCGGTGTATTTATTAATATGGGCAGAGGCATGAAAGAATCTGATAAAGTTAAAAAAGAAAAAGACTCCGGCAATGGTCATGATAATGAAATATTGTCTGCATTCGAAAAGATGAAAAAGAATCTTAGCGAAGAAAAAATAGTAAAAAAAAGCAGTTCTAAAAAGAAGATCACAGAAGAACTTGAGATTGAAGAGCTTGTAAGTGAGATAGACGTCCTCAGGAAAGAACTTGGAGATTGCAAGAATATAGAAGACGACTATATCGACCGGATAAAAAGGCTTCAGGCTGATTATGACAATTACAGAAAACGGACGATAAAAGAGCATCTTGAGCATATAAAGAGAGCCAATAAAGATCTTGTCTCTAAATTACTTCCCATAATAGATAATTTTGAATTGGCCCTTGATGCGGGCCTGAAACTAGAAAAAGATGATGATTTTTACCGTGGGATAAAAATGATCCACGATAAATTGATAGAAGTGCTTGAGAAAGAAAATGTAACAGTGATAGAACCTGTTGGTGAAGAATTTGATCCAAAGATCTGCGAGGCTGCAGTAACCGAAGCAGTAGAAGATGTGGATGAAGGTAAAGTTCTTGAAGTATTAAGGAAAGGCTATATGATAGATGATTTTGTTATAAGACCTGCAGTTGTCAAGGTCTGTAAAAAGAATTAAAGGGGGATAAATTGGGTAAAAAATTTACAATAGGCTGCGTGGTGGCAGTAGTTGTAGTCATTGTCGTAGTTGGCTTAAGTTTTGCGGCATATATTATTTCATCCAGAAACAATATGGTTGCCAAAGAAGTTACGATCGATCAGTCCTGGGCCCAGGTACAGAATGTCTATCAGAGAAGATTAGATCTCATACCGAATCTTGTTGAGAGTACAAAAGGTTATATGCAATTAGAAAAAGATATCTTTGAAGCGATAACCGAGGCAAGAGCTGGTATCAACAGTGCTGAGACACCTGCAGAGCTTGAAAGCGCAACACAGGAACTCGGATCTTTTATTGATGATATCAGGATAGTTGTCGAGGATACTCCCGAACTTAAAGCGAGTGAGACCGTAGGGGATCTGATGATACAGCTCGAAGGCTCTGAAAACAGGATAGCTGTTGAAAGATCAAGGTTCAATGAGGCTATAGGTGATTATAATATCTATATAAAGATGTGGCCAAGAAATATAATAGCAGGTTGGTTCGGATTCACTGAAAAAGAATTCTTTGAAGCACAACCAGGTGCTGAGATCGCACCGGAAGTCGATCTAGAGCTGGACTAGCATATGTCAATAAAAGCCCGGGCAAAAATAGCAAAAACTGCAGTCTTTCTGGTAGTTATCGGTATCAGCTTTATCTGTTTTTTAAGTCCTGTCCATGCACAGGATATAGATTATCCGGATTTTACAGGATATGTTAATGATTTTGCAGGACTTATGGATCCTGCATCCATCTCAGACCTCGAAACGCTTATTGATGGTGTAGAAAAAGGTACGGGTGCCGAGATAGCGGTAGTCACTATTGAAAGCCTGGAAGGTATCACAATAGAGGAATATGCGGTTGAGCTTTTTGAATATTGGGGGATCGGCAAAGCGGAGCAGGACAATGGCATACTAGTACTTGTTGCTCTTCTTGACAGGGAAGTAAGGATAGAAGTCGGATACGGCCTTGAGGGTGTCATCACGGATCTTGAGGCAGGTAGAATAATCGATGATATTATCGTCCCTAATTTCAAGGAGGAAAATTATAACCGTGGTATATATGATGCTGTAGTCACTATCTCAAATCAGATATATGGTGAGGAAGAACTTATCAGTATGGGAGAAGAACAGGATTCTTCTTCAAGTTCGGGAGGGTTTTTCACAGGACTCCCCCTGGGGTTTATATGTTGTTTTCCAGTATTTCTTATAATCTTTTTAATAATATTTCTTGTAAACCTCTTCAAGAGAAGATGTCCGCAGTGTAGAAGATTCTGGGCACTTACAATAAAAACGAAGATACTTAAAGCTGCAACATATACCACTTCCGGCCAGAAAGAAATTGAAAGGACATGTAAATATTGCAGTTTCCATGATAAAAAAATCGTAAAGATCCCAAAGAGGACGAGATCCTCAGGATTCAGCAGCGGCGGGGGATTCAGCAGCGGCGGTTCCTCAGGTGGAAGCTTTGGCGGCTTTGGCGGAGGCTCTTCCGGCGGAGGAGGTTCCAGCGGTAGCTGGTGAGTTAGACAATTTGAGATATTTAATCGAAACAGAGGGATAAGATATGAAAATTGCAATATCTGGTAAAGGAGGAGTAGGAAAGACTACTCTTTCTGCATGTCTTGCAAGATATTTTGCCAAAAAGGGCAATAAAGTAATTGCCGTAGATGCTGATCCTGATGCTAATCTGGGTACAGCTCTCGGACTTGATTATATGCAGGCCGCAGAGATAGTCCCGCTTACAGATATGAAGGAACTTGTTGAGGAGCGGACCGGGGCAAAAAAGGGAAGCTATGGCGGTTATTTCAAACTTAATCCGAAAGTATCAGATATTCCTTCAAAGATAGGGATTGACGTAGACGGCGTAAAGCTCCTGGTAGCCGGAACTATAAAAGCAGGGGGAAGTGGATGTTATTGTCCCGAGAATGTAATATTAAAAAGCCTATTCAGGCATCTAGTCATAAACCAGGATGAGATCGTCATACTGGATATGGAAGCAGGCATCGAGCATCTTGGCAGAGGTACATGCGAGAATATGGATATGCTTATAATAGTTATCGAACCCGGACTCAGGAGCATACAGACAGCCCATACTGTTAAAAAGATGGCTGCGGACCTTGGAATTAAGACGCTCTATGTTGTTGTAAATAAGATAAAGACCGATGAGGAAGAGAAACTTGTCAGGGAAAAATTGGCAGATTTTAAGGTGCTTGGAATAATGCCTTATAGTGAAGATGTAAGAGCATCTGATCTTAGACAATTACAGCCATGTGAAGTTGATAAGGTTTTTGCAGGCAAGATAGAGGAAATAGCTTTAAAATTACAGGAATTTATGATAAAAAATGATAAAATTCCGGGACAAGCTTAATTGTTTTTTATAAAGTTTGACCTTACTTTATATATTAATATGATGATCGGGGGAGTAGTGAAGGCTTTTGTTTAAAATAATCGATAAAAAAGAACTCGCAGAAGGTATCGCACAATTCGATATAGAGGCACCGCTTATAGCAAAGAAAGCAATAGCGGGCCAATTTGTAGTCATAAGGGTCCGTGAGGATGGAGAGAGGGTTCCTCTAACCATTGCAGCATATGATAGGGAAAAAGGAACATTAATGCTTGTAGCTATGAAAGTAGGGAAGTCTACGGCACTTCTTGCCGAACTCAAAAAGGGTGACAGCATCCTTGATGTAGTGGGACCACTGGGAAATGCATCTGAAATAGAAGATTTTGGCAGAGTCATATGTGTCGGGGGCGGTGTCGGTATTGCTCCTGTACTTCCCATAGCAAAGGAACTCAAGGCAGCAGGAAGCTATATAATCTCAGTGATAGGAGCCAAGACGAAAGATATGCTTATACTGGAGGATGAGATGGATGCGGTTTCAGATGAGCTTCATATTTGTACCGATGATGGGAGTTTAGGTTATAAGGGATTTGTTTCAGGATTTTTAGAGGATTACCTTGAAAAGAACCTGACCGGAAAAGATCCTAAAAAGACCAATATTGAAAGATGCATTGCAATAGGTCCTGCGCTTATGATGGCATCGGTAGCAAAGGTCACCAAACCATTTAATCTAAAGACTATAGTTTCTCTAAATTCGATCATGGTCGACGGAACAGGTATGTGTGGAGCATGCAGGGTCGCGGTGGGAGGAAAGACTAAATTTGTATGCGTTGATGGACCTGAATTTGACGCACATGAAGTAGACTTTGAACTTCTAATATCCAGGCAAAGGATATATTGTGACCATGAGGGTGTCTGTTATGATCTTTATGAAGAAGAATGCAAATGTAAGAAGTAATCATTATGTGAGGGGATAAATATTTTAAGGATTATCCTTCTAAATAAATTTTTTAGAAAGGCAGGCAATGGCAGAAGAGACCGTTTCTGATAAATTACTGGTGGGAATAGTAATAGCCCCACTCGAACCGTTTAAAGAAGTTACCCCGGAATTGCTGATTAACCCGGTTGTATTATTATATATAATACCAGTGCCTGCTGAATTCTCACTTCTTACTTTTAAATAAAAGTTCGTGATACTTGAGGTATCTACCAAACCCTGCACAGATAATGGAGACCAAACAGGAATAAG
>JALHTA010000237.1 GCA_022865545.1 Actinomycetota bacterium
AAGCATTGACTGTAATGGTTAAGAGATAATTATTCAATTTATATTTTTTTTATCCCCAAGTTTAATTTAATTATTTTTGTGTTTTTGGACTGCTTTTATTAGATCAAATTTATTGTCTATTTTTAAAAAAGTAATAATTATTGTAATCATCACTATCCCAGATGCAAGACTTGCAAAAACATCACTTGGCCAGTGGACACCTAAATAAATTCTTGAAAAACTAATTAAAATTACCAGGATACACCCTACAAAAATTGACAATATTTTTACAGTTTTGCTCTTTACAAAATCAATAATGAAATAAAATATTAAACCATAAAAAGCTATTGAAATAAAACTGTGGCCACTGGGAAAACTAAAGTCCTTCCCTAAAAAAATAAGATATCTTAGTGGTGGACCTTGCCTTTTTATTATATTTTTTGCAAAGTATACAAAAATCTCACCAATTATGCTTGATATTGCAAGTGCTATAACGTATTTCCACTTTTTAAAAATTGCTAAGACAGAGATAACAATAATTGAAGCTATTAGAACAGTTTGCCAATCCCCCAAGTGTGTTATGAAAAGCATAAGCTTATTTAGAAACGGTGTTCTTAGTTCCTGAATTCTATTAAGTAGATTAAGATCAAAAATTGCCAGTGCTTTATCGTCAAACAAATCTTCTATAAAGTTGAAGAAAATATAAGTAAAAAAAGATACCAGCATAAAGCCTATGGTTAGATAAAGACCATTTTTTGAGTCAGTATTAAATCTATTTTTTATAAATTTTTTAAGTTTTGAGTAATTTTTATGCATCTTACAATGTTTGTTGCAGGCAGCCCTACAGCTTCTTTTCCCGATATGGCAGAAAGTGTGGTAGTGAAATCATTGGTCGATATTCCCTTAAGATAAAGGACAGGAATAAGATTGTCTACGCTAGGCATACGTCTTAAGTACCTTGGAAGACTTATTGCTTGTAAACCTTTCAAATGAATATCCGTTAAGACATCTGTCATCTATTCTTGATTGCTTTTCTATAGCCAATCCACAACTTTAGATTGTATCTCATTATAATTTGGTTTACTACTAAACTATCTTAAATCCTAATCACCCAATACTAATGCATTGCAGTTGTTTTACATAGGCGTCAGGAAGGTTTTCTAAATTACCTCTGTATTATTTATTGGTTCGAATCCTGCCTTCCCAGCAAGTAAAGTCTAATTTCATAAAATTATTGAGAATCATTAATTATTGCAAAATTATAATAATTGTGTTAAAATTACTCTTCATACTTAGGATTATTTTTTTGTAAGGCAAACTACTTTAGGTAAGAAAGGAAAAACCATGAGGTTTATTTTAATCATCGCATCAATCATATTGCTTATAGTGGGAATCCTGGGTCTATTCCCTCAAATTGGCTGGGCTCATGTGCAGCTGTGGCGCTCAATACTGGAAATAGTCGTAGGTGGACTGGTGCTATTTATAGGCGCTAAAAAACGTTAAAGGTTTTTGTCCTCATTAAAAAATCAAATAAGAAAGGAAATATTGTGAGTAAGGTTATATTAATTATCGTCGGAGTGGTTATAGCTATTGTTGGAATTCTTACTCTCTTTCCATCAATGACCCTGGGTGTATGGCTTTCTATAGTTTTGATTGGTGTAGG
>JALHTA010000024.1 GCA_022865545.1 Actinomycetota bacterium
CATGGTAGTAGCAATAATCATTTTTGCAATGCTAGGGAGACCCCCACTGCTTCTGCGTATACTATACAGGGTACTTCTTATACCGGTGGTGGCCGGTATATCATATGAACTTATAAAACTTGCAGGTAAATTCTCGAAATATAAGATAGTCAATATATTATTTTATCCGGGGCTGCTGCTTCAGAAGGTCACCACGAGGGAACCCGATGATTCCCAGATCGAAGTAGCGATGAGTTCATTTATCAGGGTAGTAGAAGCAGAAGACGAATTAAAGAAGGGTAAAGTCACCCTGAAGACAACCTCCAGCTAGCTAACTTTAAAATTTCGGCCTTTGGCCAAGTCTATTCAGGTATAATTCTATAAACAGGGCCATATTTTCATTTACTCAGGTAACTATTTTAATAATATCCTATATCTAATGTATTTTTAAAGGAAATGTACAAAATGAATGAACTGCTTAATAAACTAAAAAATTTTGAAGAAAAATATAATAAACTGATTGAAAAACTCTCGAGTCCTGAAGTCACATCAAATCCGGAAAAAATAAAGGAATATGGCAAGAAAGCCTCCGAAATAGAGGAAGTGGTAAATCTTGCAAAAAAGTACCGCGGAGTAGTCACATCACTTGATGAAGCTGGCGAGATGCTGGATCTGGAAAAAGATGAAGAGATGAAAGATTATCTCAAGGACGAGATCAATAAAAACAGTGGACTCAAGACCGTACTGGAAAGACAGATAAAGGTACAGCTTGCACCGAAGGATCCAAATGATAAAAAAAGTGTAATTGTTGAGATCAGAGGAGGTGCAGGTGGAGATGAGGCAGCACTTTTCGCAGGAGTGCTTCACCGCCTATATACAAAATATGCTGAAAGCAGGAGATGGAAACATACCATTCTTAGTTCAAACCGCCTCGGTTTAGGGGGTTTTAAGGAAATAATCTTTGAGATCAATGGTGAGGGCGTATACGGTACCATGAAATATGAATCAGGCGTCCACAGGGTACAGAGGGTTCCGACCACTGAATCACAGGGCAGGATACATACTTCTACCGCTACAGTAGCTGTTCTGCCAGAGGTTGAAGATGTGGAAGTCGAGATAGACCCGAATGATCTCAGGATAGATGTTTTCCGTTCAAGCGGTCCCGGAGGACAGTCAGTAAATACTACTGATTCAGCAGTAAGGGTAACATATATACCTACCGGAATGATAGTTACTTGTCAGGATGAGAAATCCCAGCTGCAGAATAAGGACAAGGCATTAAAAATACTCCGGGCCAGGCTAAAAGAGGAAGAAGAAAGAAAGAAAAAGGATGAGCAGACGGAAAACCGTAGGATGCAGATAGGGACCGGTGACCGCAGTGAAAGGATCAGGACATATAATTATCCCCAGGGAAGGATAACTGACCACAGGATCAATCTGACACTGTATAAACTGGAAGAGGTCCTTGAGGGGAATTTAGAGGAGCTCATTGCAGAATTAAAGACAGCTGATGAGGAAAAGAAACTGGAAAAACTCGGAGTATGATAAGTGGAAAAATGGAATGTAAAAAAGATATTGGACTGGGGTATTGAATTTTTCGATGTAAAAGACGTTCCCCAACCGCGTCTTTCAGCTGAACTACTTTTAGCATCTGTCCTGGGATTATCCAGGATCAACCTCTACCTAAATTATAATAGGGTGCTTACTTCCAGTGAACTTAAGACTTATAAAGAACACATACTTAAGAGACTTGAACATGTCCCGATACAATATATATTGAATGAGGCATATTTTAGAAATATAAGACTATATGTAGACGAGAGTGTGCTGATCCCGCGTCCTGAGACTGAACTTATTGTTGAAAAATCAATTGAGATAGCTGAAGGCGTATTAAATAAAAAGGGAAGCATCACAATTGCTGAGGTTGGTACAGGAAGCGGTGCCATAGCTTTAAGTCTTTATAGCGAGCTTAAAAAAAGATCAGAGGGTAGTTCCGGTGGTGGATTTGAATGTACCATTATCGCCACTGACAGCAGCATAGATGCACTTGAGGTAGCCCGCAAAAATGCTCAGGATATAATGGAAACAGAAGACCTTGAAAGCTTAGAGTTCATACAGTGTGATATTTTACCGGAAGCCGGCTCTTTTATATTTAAAAAATACTGTGGAAAAATAGATATTATAATATCAAATCCTCCTTATATCAGAGAGGATGATTTCCCCGGTCTTCCCCGGGAGGTCAGGGAATATGAGCCCGGAGTGGCTCTTGTGGCAGGAAAGACCGGTCTTGAGATATATGAGAAGATCTTGTCTGCGGCAGCCACCTACCTGACAACTGAAAGTCCGGCATATATTATTCTTGAAACAGATCCTATAGTATCCGGTGGTTTGCTTGAATTAGTTGAAGGAACAATAGATTTTAAGCAAGCTTTATTAGAAAAAGACTATAATAAAAAGGACCGGATCCTAATTGCCCTCCGGTCTCTATGATGTCACGATCGGAAACAAATTGGATTGGACAATTTATAAAAAATCATTATAATAGGTTTGCGGTTAAAAAGTTAGCCGTATTTTAACGTCGCGGGGTGGAGCAGTCTGGTAGCTCGTCGGGCTCATAACCCGAAGGTCATAGGTTCAAATCCTATCCCCGCTACCAATTCCTAAGGTGGCTCCTGGCTCTTTCGGTTCTTCCCCAACAACGGGGCGACCTGTTTTTAAACACAATGTTTGACTCTATACTTATATCCTCCAATACTCTTCCGGTCTTCATAAATAATCCATAACATAATTCAATAGATTACTTGACAAATGAATAGGGCAGGCATAGAATATGACTTAAAAGTCATATGACTATAAGGTCACAGTTTAGCTGAAAGGGGCGGCAGGGTGCCCAAAGAAACATTTAAAAACTTACCTGAAGAGAAACGGCTACTGATAGAAAAAGTAGCAATCAGTGAGTTCGGGGCTTTTGGCTATGATAAGGCCAGTATCAACAGGATCGTGGAAAATTCCCATATAGCAAAAGGTAGTTTTTATCAATATTTTGAGGATAAAAAAGATCTGTTTTTGTATCTTATATCAAAAGTCAATGAAAAAAAGCTGGAATCTATTTCCCCTGTTTTTCAAAATCCTGGGGAATATGATTTTTTTACACTTATCAGGGAGTTATTTATATCAGGACTTAAATTTGCAGCAGATAATCCAGAGATCACACTTATGGGAAATTGGTTATTTAAAAACAAGGGTCACCCATTATATAACGAAGTTGTGGATATTGGATTGCAAAATGCACAAAATATATACACCGGACTTCTAGAACTTGCGATCTCAAAAAATGAGATCAGGTATGATATTGACCTGGAGTTTGTGAGCTATATTATTTCCACCATGAATGTAAGTGTGGTGGAATACTACTTTCAAAATATAAAGGGAGGAGAACCTGACATACGGAAATTTGATGAGGGTATAATAGAAACGGTAGATTTATTATTGGACTTTATAAAAAATGGTATCGGAACACGGAAAAAGGGAGGTAAGGACAATGATTAAGGTGGAAGGGCTGTATCATTCTTATTTAAAAGATGGTAATTTTGCAGTCAAGGATGTAAATTTTGAGGTAGCCAATGGTGAAATCTTCGGATTTCTCGGACCATCGGGGGCAGGTAAATCGACAACGCAGGGTATCCTAGTGGGTTTACTACAGCTCCAGAAAGGCAATGTTTCTGTTGCAGGCTATGACATAAAAAATATCTCACGAACAATGTTCAATAAAATAGGCATGTCATTTGAGCAGTCTAATGTCTATAGCAAAATGACCGCAAAAGAAAACCTGAGCTTCTACAGTAAGTTATTTGATGTAGAAACACGCGATCCTTTAGAATTAATCGAACTTGTGGGCCTGAAAGGCAAGGAAAATATAAAAACGGAAGAATTTTCAAAGGGTATGAAACACCGGTTAACATTTGCCAGGTCTATGATCAATAATCCCAGCATGTGGTTCCTTGATGAGCCCACTACGGGGCTTGACCCTGCTATAGCAGCTGATATTAAAGACATAATAAAGGAACGTAATAATAAAGGTGTGACCGTATTTTTGACAACCCACAATATGTATATAGCAGATGAGTTATGCGACCGGGTAGGATTTATTGTAGATGGTGAGATAAAACTTATAGATTCGCCTAAAAACCTGAAGCTTCAATATGGAGAGAAGCTTGTCGAGGTGGAGTATGCTCAAAATGGTAATGTAAAAAAGGAATGTTTCTCAACCATAATGCAGGAAGATAAAAATACTTTAAATAAAATTATTGAAGATAAAGAAATCCTGACAATGCATACAAAAGAGGCAACGCTGGAGGAGATCTTTATAAAAGTCACCGGAAGGGGGCTTATCTAATATGAAACTGCTGAGCAGCTTTAAAAAGGAACTCATTCTTGCTTCCAGGGGTTTTTACTTCTATGTAGAATTGCTCTTTGCATTGGTGATCCTGGCAGTCCTATTATTTGCCATTCCGCAAAATTTTAGCAATATTACGACAGAATATCTTTATTTTAATATGCCGCAGCAAGTAAAAGAGATATTTATAAATAATGTGCTGGCAAATGATCCTGACACAAAACCTGAAGTTGTTGAATTAGAGGCCGATGGTAAAACATTTGATGCAGAGCTTATTGTAACCGATGAGAGCGAGATCTATATTATGGACAGCGAAGAAGCTGTCCGAACACTTGCAGATTCAGAAAGGAATTTAGGGGCTGTTGTCGAGCTAAACGATAATAATCAGCTATACTATAAATATTATTTACAGGGGTATGAATCAACCCGCTTAAAAAACATGATATCCATACTATTCAATGAAAGTACAGAAGTCCTGGAAGACCGCATCAATAACCAGGAAGTCCGCCCGCTATCGACAGATTATGAACCTCTTACCGACAGGGAAAATACCATTCCGCCTTTGATCGCATTTAGCGGCAGTCTTATGGGGATGTTCATTATGGCATCTTATATATTCCTGGATAAAAAGGAAGGTGTTATAGAAGCTTATGCAGTAACCCCATCTTCTGTCTGGAAATATTTGATGAGTAAGATCTTTGTGATCCTGCTGACATCTGTTATTTCAGGCCTGATTATAGTCATGCCCATTATGGGACTTAGAATAAATTACGGCCTGCTGCTGCTTCTTCTTCTTCCAACCGGATTTTTTGCATCTACGCTGGGTCTGCTGATCGCAAGCTTCTACGACAATATAATGAAGGCTTTCGGTTTTATTTATGGGTTGTTTTTTATACTGATGGTTCCAGGTATAGCGTATTTTATACCTGGCTGGGATCCTGTTTGGGTAAAAATAATACCCACATATCCATTACTTCAGGGCTTTAAAGAGATTATTCTACCAAACGGCGAGCTCGCATACCCGCTGATTACAAGTGCTGGATTCTTAGCAGCAGGAATAGTACTGTTTTTTATTACAAATATCAGATTCAAAAAAACGCTTAACGTTTAAGGGGGATGATGATGTTAAAAAGAATATGGATTATCTTTACCAGGGATTTAAAAGTAAATACACGGGAATTTATGACAATATTCATGATGGTCATTCCTCTGATATTGGCAGTTGGTATTAATTTTCTCTCACCCGGTATTAATGATACAAGTGTCAATCTGGCTTTGATAGAAAATGAGAATCCCGGGCAGGCAGCTTACTTTGATGACTTTGCCCATGTTGAACTGTTTAGCGATGAACAAAGAGTTGAAAATAGGGTCAGCGGAAGGGACGATGTGATCGGGGTGCTGCCTAAGGATAATGGGTACTATATTATGACGCAGGGAAATGAGCCTGGATCGGTTCTTGAGTATGCCAAACTGCTGAATGTATTATATGAGTCAGATGTACAACTGGAAGATGCCCGTTCAGAAATAATTGAATTTGGCAGAACGGTCCCGCCGCTAAAGAAGATGCTGGTAAACATATTGCTGCTTTTGATCTCAATGCTGGCCGGTATGCTTATTGCCATGAATATAGTCGAGGAAAAGATAGACAATACTGTTGGTGCGATAAATGTAACACCCATTTCCCGTCGTGCATTTATATTGGGCAAAGGCTTTACGGGAATGTTTGTCGCGCTTTTTTCATCCATTGCGGTTCTACTGATAACAGGTTTTTATACTGTCAATCTGGGACAGGCAGCACTAGTAGTATTTTCAACGACAATATTGAGTCTTCTGATAGGTTTTATACAGGGCTTAAACAGCGATGACGTCATGGAAGCGGCAGGCAGTGTTAAGCTTATGTTTTTACCTATGGCCGGGTCCATAGCAGGATATGAATTTGTTACAGGAAACTGGAAAATATTTTTCTACTGGTCACCATTCTACTGGGCATATAGTGCAAATGACATGATACTTTCAAAAAGCGGCTCATGGCCCCAGTTGATACTTTATATCGGTATTATACTGGTGATATGCGGAGCGGTGTATGCTCTGCTGGCACCCAGGATAGTAAAGGGACTTCAGCATTAGTCATATGATTATAGAGAGGAGGTAATGTAAATGGGTTATGTAATTGGTGGAATAGCATGCATTATATACGCGGCATTTGTATATTATGTAGCAATTAAAAAACCGCCTTCAATAATCAGGTTGATAAAGAAGAAACTCAATAAGAATATGAGTGATGATGCTGCGGTAATAGTATCGTATGTCTTTGCAAGTATTGCACTTGCAGGAGGAATTGTTTTATTTGTTCTGGCGGCTGTTAAATAAGAATAATTAAACAGTAATAAGTATTTTTATAATGCCTATTACTGTTTAATGACATCCTCACGGCAATAAATGTTTGGGATCTGGTGCCTGCTCTCTATTCTTCGAAAATATTGACACCTTTTAGTTTGTAGGTTACATTATGAAAAATGATAAGGTATATACTATTGACTGCCGTGATCATCACCAGGAGGCAATATCCAGAAATCACTACCTTTCCGATGAAAATAAATATTGAAAAAGATAATAAATATAAAAGAGTTGGATGATATGAAAAAGAAAACAACGTTAAAGGATGATATCTCTAGTCTGAGTGACCGTTATTCACGCCAGGTCCTTTTTGCCCCTATCGGTATAAAAGGACAGGAAATGCTGGCAAAGAGCAAAATAGCTATCATCGGATGCGGGGGTCTCGGATCAGTTCTTTCAAGTAATATGACAAGAGCCGGGGCTGGTACTTTAAGGATAATCGACAAAGACAGGCTGGAGCTCAGCAATCTGCAGAGGCAGCTTCTTTTTGATGAAATAGATGTAAAGAAAAAAACACCAAAGGTAGAAGCTGCAAGGAATAAACTTATAAAGATAAATTCGGATATTCAAATAGAAGCTATTTTCGATGAGGTAGATGAAAACAATATCAGTGATCTTATAGATGGTTTTGACCTGGTACTGGATGGGACAGATAATTTCAAGACAAGACTGGTAATAAACAGGGCAAGCGTGGATAGTGCGGTCCCATTTATATATGGAGCCGTAGCGGCCAGTTTCGGCATGATATATAATGTGATCCCGGGCAGCGGTGTATGCCTTAGATGTCTTTTCAGGGAAGAGCCTAGTGGTGAAAATGCCCTGAATTGCAATACGGTAGGTATTATCAATACAGCAGTTAATATTATTGCATCGATCCAGTCGACAGAGGCCCTGAAGCTTCTTACCGGTAATAGGGATGCAATGATAAAAGGTCTTATAAATATTGACATATGGGATCTATCTTTGGATATCATAGAAATTAAAAAAGATAGTGAGTATATTTGTCCGGTCTGTGGTGATAATGATGTATGACCTCCGACCGGTACGATCGCTAAAAAAGCCAGGCAATGATAAAATATCAATTAAGTCTATTACGGTGATCTTTATACTACTGCTGGTGATATCATCTCAATCGATGTTTGGGTGTACTGTGATAGATACTGCAGGGGAATACCTTTATGGAAAGTTTTCCAGCGAGAAAGAAATGGATGAGACCGTGGAGGTGGCCAGGGTATTTTTTGACTTTCTTATGGAAGAGGATTACAGCCAGGCTTATAAATATATCAGTAGTTCTGACAGGGACCGCGGTAGTGAACAGGACTTTGTGAATGAATTTAAAGATATCACAAAAATAATTGGAGCGGACATAAACTGGGTTGAGATAAAGGGAAATACAGCACTTTTAGGAGTCGACCTGCTAGATAGCTATGATGGGGAAGAAAAGATGTATAAGGATATTGAACTGTCCCTTATAAAAGAAGAGGACGGAAACTGGAAAGTCGTATTTTGGGAATAGGAAAGACCATAAAAATACAAAAGATCAAGGCATCGGGTATATGGGAAGAAAAACAGGATATCATACCCGGGGAGCTGCTGTTAAATATTTTTATAAACGGCAAAAGAGTATCGATGCTGAGCTGCTCACCTTTCAGGATAATAGAGCTTGTTACCGGATATATTGTTTCCAATGGGTATACAGATGATTATGGGGACATAGAACTTATCGACCTGTGCCGGGATGAAGAGGATAGGGGTCAGGATGAAAATGATAAAGGATCCGGTTTTCACGGTATAATGTCTGCAAAGGTCCGGATAACAGGGTATAATAGAGCGGCCCCCCCCGAAGGGCTGGTACTATATCTGTCAGCTGGTTGCGGCAATTTAGATCCTGCGGCCATAGGGGAAGTATTTAAAAAAAATACAGATCTAAAAAAAAGTAAAAAAGACATTACTGTTGACTATAGGGTAA
Source organism: Actinomycetota bacterium (assembly GCA_022865545.1). Taxonomy (GTDB): domain Bacteria; phylum Actinomycetota; class Humimicrobiia; order Humimicrobiales; family Humimicrobiaceae; genus M55B120. The sequence goes on from JALHTA010000024.1 coordinate 8,742, forward strand.
TACTTGAGCTTGGGAAAAAGTTAATAGGAAAGCAAAAATACAAGAAAGAATCCGGCGGTCTTCATTCTGCAGCACTTTTTGATACTAGAGGACAGATGCTCTCACTAATGGAAGACCTGGGACGGCATAATTGTATAGATAAGATTTTTGGACATATGCTGATAAACAGTATTACTCCAAAAGATAAAATGATCTTTACTTCCGGAAGAGCGTCCCTGGATCTTGTATTTAAGGCACTTAAGATGTCTGTTCCAATAATAGTGACCAATTCTTCGGTTACATATAATGCTACAGAAATTGCACAAAAAGCCGGGCTTACCCTTATTGGTTATGCCCGCGGAAAAAGGTTTAATATATATAGTTGTCCTGAAAGGATAATTAAAGCAAGCTAGAAAGGCTCGATTTTGAAAGTACTATTTTTAGGAGATATCATAGGAAAACCCGGACGGAATGCCCTGACAAGAAATCTTGACTCCCTTATCCGCGAAAATGAAGCAGATATGGTCATCGCAAATGGAGAAAATGCTGCGGGAGGAATAGGAATTTCTCCAGAAGTATGTGACAGTCTTTTTAAAATGGGTATCGATATAGTCACATCGGGAAATCATATATTTAAGAAAAGAGAGATAATAGATTATCTTGACCTCGAACCACGGCTGCTAAAACCTGCAAATTATCCACCTGATACCCCGGGTGAGGGATATTATATTTATGAGATCGAAAAACTTGGCGGTTTAAAAGTAGCCGTCATAAATATATGCGGAAGGGTATTTGTTGATTATCTTGATTGTCCTTTCAGGACAATTGAGAGAATCATAGAATATGTAAAAGAAGAGACCCCGGTTATCATAGTAGATATACATGCAGAAGTCACATCCGAGAAAGTAGCAATGGGATGGTTTCTTGATGGACAGGTCAGTGCAGTCATCGGTACCCATACCCATATCCAGACTGCTGATGAGAGGGTATTGCCGGCAGGGACAGCATATATAACAGATACCGGGATGGTAGGCCCCAGGAATTCAGTTATAGGAGTAAAGAAGGAAAATATTATCAAGAGGTTCTTAACCCAGATGCCGCAGCAGTTCACAGTGTCAAAAGAAGATGTTTGGATAAATGGTGCAGCAATCGATATAGATGAGAAAACCGGTAAAGCAAGAGAGATAATGAGGATAAATCGTGAAGCTGATGCTAGCAATTAAGTAAAGCAATAATCATTTGACTACAATAATATGGGGGAAAAACCTGACAGGACTATTGACAAGAGAGGGAGCTTTAGAGCAGAAAAAACGGTGCTCGAAGCTGCCAGGGATTTCAATATGCTTGAGGTTGGTGATAGTATACTGATCTCAATATCCGGCGGACCTGATTCAACTTTTTTAGCTCATACATTATATGGGCTAAAGGATGAATACAATCTGACCCTTTACGGTTTTTGTCTCGATCATATGACTAGAAGCGGAAGGTCTACCCTGGATGCGGCATTTGTTAAGAAATTGTGTAGGAAGCTGGACATCAGGCTTTTTAGTGAAAAGATCGATGCAAGGAAATGGTGCAGGGCAAATAAGCTTTCCTTTCAGGCCGGGGCAAGAAAATTAAGGATGAGCAGGCTGGAAGAGATCTCAAGGAAATATAATATTACTAAGATAGCAGTCGGCCATAATTCAGATGATAATATTGAGACTTTTCTTATGCGGTTAATAAGAGGTGCGGGTGCAAGAGGTCTTTCAGGCATAAAACCTGTCAGCGGCAATATAATCAGACCGCTTATTAATACAAGCAG